>DAORUA010000001.1:0-3489 GCA_035432945.1 Vicinamibacteria bacterium
GCGAAGCTGACCGTGCCGGAGGACGCGGCGTAGTCGGCGGTCGCGAGGGCGGTGCCGTCGGCGGTGGCGTAGTCCACGTTCACCGCGCCCGGCGCGGGCGCGCTCAAGGTGACGGTGAAGTGGATGGGGGTGAACCCGGCGTTCCCTTCGCTCGTGGTCTTGTCGGCGATGGAGACGAGGAGGCCGTCGTCGGCCTGAATCGTCCCCGTGCCCTGGCTGCGGAAGAGGGTGGCGTTGGTGGCCGCGGTGAGGTTCAAGAGCACGGTCTCGTTCGACTCCACCACCGCGTCGCGCACCACGGGCACGAGCAGGGCCACGGAGGCGGCTCCGGGCGGAATGGTCAGGGTTCCGCTCGTCGTCGCGTAGTCCGAAGGCGCGGCGGCGGTGCCGTCCATGGTCGAGTAGGTCACGGTGATGGGCAGGATCGAGGTCTGCGAGGTGATCACGGTGAAGGCCAGGTTGGTGACACCCGCGCCGGTTCCCTCCGCGATCGCGTAGTCGGTGACGCTGATGGTGGCCCCGTCGTCGTTCAGGATCGTGCCCGTTCCCGTGTCATCGAGCATGGCGGCGCCCGAGGCGTTCGAGAGGGTCAGGGTCAGGGTCTCGTTGGGCTCCGCCGCCGCGTCTCCCAGCACGGGCACGGTCGCGAATTTCACCACTTCCCCCGGGTTGAAGGTCAGGGTGCCGGCGGCGGTGGTGTAGTCCGTTCCCGCGAGCGCCGTCCCATTGGAGGTCGCGTAGTCGACGGAGGCGGGGACGCCGAGGGGAGCGGACAGCCGTACCGGGAAGGTCATGGTGCTGCCCGACAGGTACCCTTCGGAGATCGCGGCATCGAACACCGAGAAGCTGGCGGCGCCGTCGTCGTTGACGACGGAGAGCGTGCCGAAGCCGTCGAGGATCACCGCGTTCGTCGGCGAAGAGAGGGTGACGGTCGCGGTCTCGTTCGGTTCATCGGTCGTGTCGGTCAGGACCGGAACGATGAAGGTCTGGGTCAGCACTCCCGGGGCGAAGCTCAGGGTGGTGGGGCCGGTGGCGGTGTAGTCGGACCCGGCGGTGGCCGTGACATCCGAGGTCTCGGCCGACACCGTCACCGTGGAGGCGCTTGCCGCCGAGAGAGTGACGGTGAACGTCGCGTTGGTCGTGCCGGCGTCGCCCTCGACGACGGAGACGTCGCTGATCGAGAGCGTGGGCGGGCACGGGGACGTCGCGAAGGAGACATCCAGGCCGCTCGCCGTGCCCAGGCTGTTCGAGGCCACCACCCGGTAGTGGTAGGTCCGACCGCAGAGGAGACCGGTGGCCGCGAAGGTCACGGGGACGGGGACGCTGCCGGAGCCCGCGCTCGATGGCGTGGTGGCGCTTCCATAGGTCGTGTCGAGACCGTATTCGAAGTAGGCATCGGTCGCGAGACCATTGGGATTCACCGTCCCGTTCCAGGTCGCTTCGGTGTCGGTCACCGCGGTGGCGGGGTCGGTGGTGACGGTAGGGGCCGGGGGCTGGTACAAGCCGCCCGAGGTGGGTCGAGCGCCATCGAACCCTCCCCAGGTGAGCATCTGCGTGCCCGTCCACAGGGAACCGTGCTGATACCGGCGGGTAGGCGCCGCCGCGGTGGGGACGTTCTGCCAGGTGTCGCCGATCGGATCGTAGAGGCCTCCGGTGGCGAAGTTCGAGGCGCCCTGGCGCCCGCCCCAGACGATCATGTGCGAGCCCGTCCACACCGCGGTGTGGAACCAGCGCGCGGCCGGGGCGCCGGTGTTGGTCACCGGGGTCCACGTGTCCGTCGCGGAGTTGTAGGCGCCGCCGGTCGAGAGGAAGGCCAGGGTCGCCGGGTTGTAACCGCCCCAGACGATCATTCGCGAACCGGTCCACACCGCGGTGTGGACGTACCGGCCCGCGGGCGCGCCGACCGTGCTGATGGAGGTCCACGTATTGGTCGCGGGATCGTAGGCGGCGCCGGTGGCGGTGACCGCGCCCAGGGTGTCGAACCCGCCCCACACCAGCATGCGTGTCCCGTTCCAGACCGCGGTGTGCCAGGAGCGCCCGGTGGGCGCGCCGGTCGTGGTCACGCTCGTCCAGGTGTTGGTGGCGGGATCGTAGACGCCGCCGGTGTTCAGGTTGGCGGCGCCGTCGTAGCCCCCCCAGACGATCATCTTCGATCCGGTCCACACCGCGGTGTGGTTGGTGCGGGCGCTCGGCGCTCCGCTCGTGCCGATCGAGGTCCAGGCGTTCGTCGCCGGATTGAAGGAAGCGCCGGTGTTCAGGTTGGCGACGCCGTCGTTACCGCCCCAGACGATCATCCTCGACCCGGCCCAGACCGCGGTCTGGCCGCTGCGCCCGGAGGGCGGCGCGCCCGTGTTGGGCATCACGGCCCACGAATTCGCGGTGGGATCGAAGATGCCGCCGGCGGGATACCCGCCCGCGCCGTCGCTTCCGCCCCAGACCAGCGCGCGCGTGCCCGTCCACACCATCGAGGGGCGATCGCGTCCCGGGGGCGGCGAGGTCAGCGACGTGGGCGTCCAGGCTCCGGGTCCCGCGAAGTCGTCGTTGAGAATGGTGCCGTTTGCGGCTGCGGTGCCGAGCGTGCCGCCGGTGATCCCGGAGAGGGTGACCGTGAAGGTCTCATCGCCCTCCACCGCACCGTCATCGAGAATCGGCACGCTTAAGGTCTTGCTGGTCTGGCCCAGGGTGAAGGTCAAGGTCCCGGACGTCGTGGTGTAATCGGAGCCCGCGGCCGCGGAGCCGTCGGACGTGGCGTAGTTCACGGTCACGGTTCCGATGGGCACGCCGGTCATGGAGACGGTGAAGGTCGCCGCCGGGTCGCCCTCGAAGACGGACTTCGGGGAGACGGAGAGGACCGCGGTGCTGTCGTCGTTCAGGATCGTGGCCTGGCCCTGGCCGTCCACGATGGAGGCGCCGGTGGAACCCGACAGGTTCACGAAGAACGTCTCCGCCGGTTCGCCCACGGTGTCTCCCGCCACGGGGACGAGGATGTTCTTCGCGGTCTCTCCGGGAAGGAAGGTCAGGGTTCCGGAGGTCGCGGTGTAGTCCGAGCCGGCGATGGCGGTGCCGTCCGCGGTGGCGTAGTTGACGGTCATGGTGGACCCCAGCGGGCCGCCGAGCGAAACCGTCAAGTTCGCGTTCACGAAGCCCGCGTTTCCTTCGACCACCGCGGTGTCGTTGATCGAGACCCCCACCGCGGCGCAGGTGTAGACGCGGAAGTCGTCGATGAACCAGCCGTAGTCGTCGTAGCCCGGCGAGTTGTCGGTTCCCATCCGGAAACGGAAGCGAACGGAACTCTGACCGGACAGGCTGGAGAGGCTGTACTGCGACGCGGTGTAGCCGAAGCTGTCCTTGACGAACGCCATGTTGCCGGCCAGGGGATTGCTGTACGAGGAACTGAGGGTTCCCCCGTAGCTGGCGCCGGCCGTGAGCAACGCGGAGGCGTTCGACCAGCTCGCCCCCCCGTTGGTGCTGTATTCCACGATGCCGCCG
>DAORUA010000001.1:3499-53645 GCA_035432945.1 Vicinamibacteria bacterium
ATCGTGGAATTCAGCACCAACGGGGGGGCGAGCTGGTCGAACGCCTCCGCGTTGGTGCTGTATTCCACGATGCCGCCGTCGTAGTTGATCGAGACGCCGCTGTCGAAGCCGTAGGAGTGATTGAACTGGAGGAGCGCCCCCGAGGGGATCGTCGGGAGGTTGGCCGCGAGGGCGATGCGGGCATCCGCTACCGCGTCGCGGTCGTAGCCCCAGAGGCTGTCGACTCCGGTGGTGGCGTACGCTGCGCCGCCCAGAACATTGTTCGGGTCGCTCGTCCTGGACCACCATCCCTTGGTGGGGGGATTGGGCGAAGCCGGTTCCGAAATCGTCCAGTTGCCGAGGCCGCTCTCAAAACTGTCGAAGAAGAGGTTGGCCGGGGCCTGGCCCGCCGGGCACAGGGCGGGGGGCGTGGCCTGGGTGGGAGAGCACGGCCACGTGTTGGCCATCTGCACCGCGTTCAGGGCCTTGGAGACCTCCGCGCAGTTGCCCGCGGTGATTCCGGCGGTGCCGATCAGGTCGGTGCAGGCCTGCTGCAGCGCCACGTAGTTGTCGAGGAAATCGGAGGCGGAGGTCAGGTACTGGGTGAGCGCGCGGTACTGGATCTTCGCGGCCTTGGTGAGGCCGATGCCGGTCACGGTGATGCTGTTGTACCCGCCGCCGTCGACCATCAGGGCGTACGCGTGATTGGGGACGCCGCTGTTGGTGTGGACGCCGCCCGCGTCCTCGCCTGCGGGGTCGATATCGCAACGGAACTGGCTGTCCGACATCTTCCCGGGGTCCCCCTTGAGGGTCGGCGTCATCATGTTCCGAACGCCGCCGGCGACGAGTTCCTCGCCAACGAGCCACCTCGATCCGCCGGGCTCCGAGTTTCCGTTCGACAGGTCGACGCTCTCCCCGAAGATGTCCGAGAACGACTCGTTCAAAGCGCCCGATTGCATGTAATAGAAGAGATTGGCGGTTCTCTCCGTCACCGCGTGGGTGAGCTCGTGGGCCACCACGTCGTCGGCCTGGGGGAAGCCGGCGCCGTAGACCATCTGGCTGCCGTTCCAGAACGCGTTGTCGTACGGGCACGCGCCCTCGCAGTAGTTGATGGTCGATACGATCTGCCCGCCGGCGTTGTCGAAACTGTCCCGGCCGAAGTTCGTGAAGTAGAAGTCGTAGGTATCGCCCGCGTAGTCGTAGGCCTTGTCGGCGTCGGAATTGCCGGTGAGGCCGCCTCCTTCCGAGCGCATCAGCGTCCCCGGAAGCGCGCTGGCGCCGTTCCCGTTGTAGACGGAGCGGTTCTTCGCGTCGGTGAGCTGGGAGAAGTCGAGGAGAACCATCCGGCTGCGCGCGTCGATCCAGATGAACTGGCGGAGCCTCGGTCCCGAAGCCTCCACGAACCAGGCGAGGCGGGTCGGGAAGTCGCGGCCGCCCAGGAGGGCCTGGTTGAGGATCTCGAGCCGCGGTTCACCGAAGCGGGCGTCTGGAGCATTGAACTTCCGGGTCACGAAGGAGCGGGCGGCGGAGAGCGCGTCGAGCGCGGTGACCGTGGGGTCGAGGCTGACCGAATCGAGGTCATCGAGGGTCTTCCCGTTCGCGGCCAGGACCCGGTCCCCCCGCAGGTGCACAACCAGTTCCCCGCCGGCGACCGGAATGCCCGAGCGGACCTGCCGCATGCGGACGTGATCCATGCCGAGCGCGTCCCGGTTCACCCGGCCGATCCTGACGTCGTCGCGTCCGCGCAAGCCGAAGGCCTCGCCGTAGGAGGCGACGAAGGACGCGGCCCGGTCCGCCGGGGCGGGTGCTAGACGGTCGGGGACGGGAATCGAACGCCCCCGGGGGGCGGAGAGGAACGTGGCGAGCCCGGTCCGGGTCGACCGGGTGACCTGGATGTCCGCCCCCGTGGCCAGGGACATGGCCCGGATCGCGGCCTCGGACCTCGGCTCCTGCGCGCGGGCCTGCGCGCCCAGGGTGCACAGAAGTACTGCGCCCAGGGCCACGAGGGCGCGCGCCGATCCTCGACCGACGTTGTCCTTGCTGCTCATAACCCGCCATTTTGGCTCCCCCTCATCGCGGGGCACAAACGGAACGAAGCGGCGGGTCAGTCGAATGTGAGCCGGCTCACCAGATATTCGCCGACCCGACCACCTTCCAGACCGGGTCGGTCGCGGTGAAGGGCAGGAACGAGCCGGCCCCGTTCTTCGTGGTCCCGTTCATGAACCAGACCGAGAAGATGCCGGTGGGCGTGGGGTTGTGCCAGAGGAGATCCGGGAGACCATCGTTGTTGAAGTCGGTCCTGGTCGAGACCAGCGTGTACGCGGGATTCGTGACCTGGGCGTCGGGGTAGTTGATCGTGCCCGTCACCGCGACCCCCGCGACATTCCAGGCCTGGATCTGGCCGGTGGCGGAGTTGTACAGGACGAGTTCGTCGTCGCCGTCGTTGTTGGCGTCCGCGGCGGCCACCACGCGCACCGTCCCCGCCCCGGGGAGCAGGGTGGTGATGTCGTACTGGCCGAGCAGGGTCGCGTTGTCGTGCTGCATCACCCGCACCACCCCGGTGGCCGAGTTGTAGAAGGCGATGTCCTGGGTGCCGTTGCCGTCGGCGTCGAAGGCGGTGGCGACCCTCCACGGCGGGCCCAGGGTGTAGGGCAGGAACTGGAAGCCCTTGAGATTGTCGCCGTCGATGTACCAGAAGAGCAGCCGGCCGTCGTTCACGTTGTGCCAGAGGTAGTCGAGCTGGCCGTCCTGATCGAAGTCGGCCACCGCGCCCACCGTCCAGCCGGGGTCGGTGGCCCACGGGGTGACCCAGTTGAAGGTGTCGAGAGTGTTGCCGCCGGTCATGTGCCACCGGTACAGGCGGTTGGTGACGAAGTTGTGGAACATGAGACGGGACCTTCCGGTGGTGCCGTCGGTGTTGGTGATGGTGCCCTGGGCCGCTCCGTCGCCGATGGACGCGGTTCCAGTGGGATTCGAGAGATTGACGAAGAAGGTCTCGTACGGCTCCTGGGCGGCGTCGCCTACGATCTGCACGGTGACCGTCTTGGTCTGCTCGCCCGTGTTGAAGGTGACCGTGCCGTTCGTGGCGGTGTAGTCGCCGGGGGCGGTGGCGCTGCCGTCGGCGGTCGCGTAGTCGACGGTCACGGCCGCGGGAGCGGGCGCGCTCAGGGTGACCTTGAAGTCGATGGGCGTGAACCCGGCGTTGCCTTCGCCCGAGGTCTTGTCGGCGATGGAGACGCGGAGACCGTCGTCGGCCTGGATGGTGCCGGTGCCCTGGCTGTCGAAGATCGTGGCCTCGGTGGCGTTCGCGAGATTCAGGAACACGGTTTCGTCGGGCTCGATCGCGGCGTCGGGGGAGATGGGCACGGAGACCGTCTTCGAGGCGGCGCCGGGGACGAAGGTGAGGGTTCCGTTCGTGGCGGTGTAGTCGGTTCCCGCGGTGGCCGTTCCGTTCGCGGTCGCGTAGTCCACGGTGATGGTGTAGATGGAGGTGGCGGAGAGGACCACCGTGAAGTTCAGGCTCGGCGGCGCGCCTCCCGTGCCCTCGACCACGAGGGCGTTGGTGACGCTGATCGAGGAGTCGTCGTTGTTGATGACGCCCACGCCCTGCGCGTCGCCGAGGATCGCGTTGGTGGGAGCGGAGAGGTTCACGTAGTAGGTCTCGTTGGCCTCGAGGGCGAGGTCGCTGATGACCGGCACCGTGAACGTCCGGGTGGTGACTCCGGGGGCGAAGGTCAGGGTCGTGGGCCCGGTGGCGGTGTAGTCCGAGCCCGCGGTGGCGGTGTTGTTGGCGGTGGCCGCGGAGACGGTGACGGTGAGGGCGCTCGGGGCGTTCAGGCTGACCGTGAAGTTGGCGTTGATGACGCCCGAGTTGCCTTCGGTCAACACCACGTCGTTGACCGAGACCGTGGTCACCGCGTCGCTGATCGTCACCTGGAGCTGATAACCCTGCGCGTTGTTGACCGCGCCCGCGAAGGCGCGGATGAAGAAGGTGCCCGCGCCGGGCAGGATGGTGGCGGGAATGTTCTCGGCCACCCCCGCGCCCCCCGCGTTGGCGAAGGCGAGGATGGTGCTTCCGTCCGTGCCCCTCAGTTCGACCGCGAGATCGTTCACCGCGAGCGCGTTGAAGCTCACACCCGCGCTGCACGAGCCGTCGCCGTTCTGGGGTCCGGCGAGGTAGGTCGAGCCCACGGGGGTGACCGCGACCGCGGCCTTTTTTCCCGCGGGCACCGTGAACTTGTAGAAGTCGACATCGGCGTCATCGTCGGCGGAAAGATCACTGATGGTGGTCGTCCCATTGCCGAGCGCGCCGAGGTTCGAGGCGGTGCCGGAGGTTTCGTTGTTCTCCTTGTCGTCGCCGTATCCGCGCCAGCCCGCGAGCTTGTCGTCGAGCTGCGCGTGGGTGAACGCAGTGGCCAGAACGGGTTCCATGAGCTTGGTGTTGTTCATGGGGCACGAGTGCTGGAACCCGAGGCCGTGGCCGTGCTCGTGGGCGATGATGTTGCGCAGGCCGAGCGACCCATTGGCGAGGCCGCCGCCCGGATTGGAGTAGTAGCTGTCGCCGGTGTCGATCACCATGTCGCCGACTTCGGGATAGTAGTTGTAGGCGAGGACGTTGAAGTTGCCGTCGATGAAGTGACCGCCGATGCGCACGTCGGCGCGCGTGTTCAGAACGCCGGGATTGAATGGAAAGGCGCCGCCGTTCGCGAGCAGGGCGCTGTCGTCGTAGTTCACCTTGACGTAGGTAACGCCGGTGATCGCGCCCCAGGTGTCGAACACGGTCTGGAAGTGCGCGGTCCAGGCCGCCTCGCTGCCATAGATGCCGGTGAGGAAAGCCCGGAGGTTGCTGGGGGCGTTCGTCTCCGACGCGTGGCCCGCGGTCGCATTCATGGGAGTGCCGTCGGGCACGATGTTCCAGGTCAGGGTCGTGACCTGTCCCTGGACGAGGCCGCCGCCGTCCGTCGCGGTGGCGTCCCAGCGGAAGGAGTCGGGGAACTGGAAGGAGGGGCCCTGCAGGCTGGAGAAGAGATTCTGTTCCCGCGCGTATTGCTCGAGGACCTCCCGCCTGGTTCCGGGGGCGAAGCAGGCCACCGGCGGGATGGCGCGGCGAATGCCGGCCTGGCCGGGAGAAGGCGCGCTGGAAGGCGCGGGCGAGAGGTTCCCGCGCCGGGTCGCGGACGCCGCCGTGATCGCCGCGATGGCCAACGAAAGCCAGACCGAACTGCGGATGCGCTTCATCGCTTCCTCCAGGGGACACTGCAGCGCGACCCCGACGCGGTGTCGCGACTTTTCGAAATGGTATCAGGAGCCCGGCCGGGGCGGCGGGCCTCGGCTACCAGACGTTGGCGGACCCGACGACCCTCCACACCGGATCGGTGGCGGTGAAGGGCTGGAAGACACCGGTGCCGAGCCTCGTGGTCCCGTTCATGAACCACACCGAGAAGATGCCGGTGGGGGTGGGGTTGTGCCAGAGGAAGTCGGCGAGGCCGTCGTTGTTGAAGTCCGTCTTCGTGGAGACGAGGGTGAACGAGGGCGACGTGGCTTGTGTGTTGGCGTACGTGGTCGTGCTCGTGACATTCGCGCCGGTCACGTCCCAGGCCTGAACGTGTCCGGTGGCGGAGTTGTAGAGGGCGAGTTCATCGTCGCCGTCGTTGTTCGCATCGACGGCGGCAACCACGCGGACAGTGCCCGTGCCGGGCAGAAGCGTGGTGAGGTCGTACTGACCGAGCAGAGTCGCATTGTCGTGCCGCATCACGCGCACCACCCCGGTGGCGGAGTTGTAGAAGACGAGGTCGGGCGTGCCGTTGCCGTCGGCATCGAAGGTGGTGGCCACGGTCCAGGGCGGACCCATCTGGTAGGGCAGGAACTGATAGCCCTTGAGGTTGTCGCCGTCGATGTACCAGAAGAGCATGCGGCCATCGTTCAGGTTGTGCCAGAGGTAATCGAGCTGGCCGTCCTGGTCGAAATCGGCCACCGCGCCCACGGTCCAGCCGGGGTCGGTGGCCCACGGGGTCACCCAGTTGAAGGTGTCGAGAGTGTTGCCGTTCTTCATGTGCCACCGGTACAGGCGGTTGGTGACGAAGTTGTGGAACATGAGGCGGGAGCGATCGGTGGCGCCGTCGGTGTTCGTGATGGTGCCCTGGCCGCGGCCGTCTCCGATGTTGGCCCCGCCGGTGGGGTTGGAGAGATCCACGAAGAACGTCTCGTAGGGCTCCTTCTCCGTGTCGCCGACGACCTGAATCGTGACGGTCTTGGTCTGCTCGCCCGTATTGAAGGTGACCGTGCCGTTGGCGGCGGTGTAGTCGAGGGGGGCGGTGGCGGTGCCGTCGGCGGTCGCATAATCGACGGTGACCGTGCCCGGGGCGGGAGCGGACAGGCTGACCGTGAAGGTCACGGGAGTGAATCCGGTGTCACCTTCGGGAGTGGTCTTGTCGCCTATGGATACCAGCAGCCCATCGTCGGCGAGGATCGTGCCGACACCCTGGCCGTCGAAGATCGTGGCTCCCACCGCGTTCGAGAGATTCAGCAGGACGGTCTCGTTCGGCTCCACAACGGCGTCCGGAATGATCGGGACCTGCACGACGAGAGAGGCCACGCCAGGCGGGAAGGAAAGAGTTCCCGAGACCGGCGTGTAGTCCGACCCCGCGGTTGCCGTGCCACTGGCCGTGGCATAGTCGACCGTCACCGTGGAGGTCGAGGTCGCCGAGAGAATGACGGTGAAGGCGAGCTTGTTGGGTGTGCCAGTGGTGCCCTCGGCGATCGCGAAATCGGTAACGGAGATGGTGGAGAGGTCGTCGTTGAGAATGGTGCCGGTGGCGGTGCCCTGCCCGGGGGCGATCGTTGCGCCGGTGGGTGAGGAGAGGGTGACCGTGAACGTTTCGTTCGGTTCGGCGATCGCGTCGCCGATGATCTGGACGAGCACGAACTTCTCGAAATCTCCGATCCCGAAGCTGAGCTGACCGGAGGTGCTGGTGAAATCCGCGCCCGGCGTGGCCGTGCCCGCGGCGGTCGCGTAGTTCACGGTGACGGGCGCGGTGGCAGGCCGGGAGAGGCGGACGGGGAAGGCCAGCGTGCTGCCCGCGAGGTAGCCCTCGGGCCCACGAGCACTGGAGATTCCGATCGAGGTGGGATCGAGACTGTCGTCGTCGATGATGGCGCCGAGAGCCTCGATGTCACCTGGTCCGGCGCCCGAGAGCGCGGACAGCGTGACCTTGAAGTACTCCGTCGGTTCGACTGACGTGTCCCCGATGACGTCGACGTTGATAGTCTTCGATACCTCGCCGGGAGCGAACGTGATCGTGCCGCTCACGGGCGTGTAGTCGACGTTTGACGTGGCGTTGACGTCGCTGGTCGCGAACAAGGCCGTGACCGTATCGGTGGAGGGGCCGGACAGCGTCACCGCGAACGACGCGGTCGCTATGCTCGAGGAGCCTTCGAGCACGGACGTGTTCGCGATCGCCATCGATGGAAACGTGGGGATCAGTCGAAGTTGCTGGGGTGCGGCAGCATGGCGGCTGTCGCCGGCCTGTGACACCCGTATTCCGCAAAGGCCGGATGCACCCGCGAGTACCCGCACACGATTTCCTGCGACTACGCAGGTTGAAGGGGTCCAAGTGTCGAATTCGGGAGGCAGACCGCTGCTTGCAGACGCGCGCAGAATCGTGGTGATTCCCTCGGCCAGTTGAGTTGGTGCTTCGAACTGGATCGATTGGCCGAAGTGAATGACGACGGGTGCGCGGCGAGACGAAGAGGTTTCATCCCCCAGCTCGCCGTAGCCGTTGTAGCCCCAGCACTGGAGACCACCGCCCACGGTAATTGCGCAGGTGTGATAGCCGCCCGTCGATACGAGGGCTGCATTGCTCGTGAGACCGACGACATCCGTCGGTGTCAGTTGCTGAGTTCCCGTGCCGTCCCCGATCTGACCATCAGCATTCCAGCCCCAGCACTTGAGTCGGCCGGTGTTGGTAACCGCGCAGGTGTGGAACTTGCCGGCCGCGATGCTCGTCACGCCGCTTGCGAGGCCTACCACGTCCGTTGGGGTGAGCCGCGTTGTCGTGGTCCCGTCTCCGATCTGACCGCCCGCGTTCAAGCCCCAGCATTTCACGCCGCCCGCGGTGGTCAGCGCGCAGGTGTGCTGCGCGCCCGCAACGATCGCCTTGACGCCGCTCGTGAGCCCGGCCGCGTCCCCCGGAATCACGCGTTGCGTCGTCGTCCCGTCACCCAGTTTTCCGTTCAGATTGCTGCCCCAGCACTTTGCCCCGCCGGCCGTGGTCAGGGCGCAGGTGTGAAAGTCGCCCGCGGTGACGGCCGCGGCGACGGAAAGACCATACACCAGGCCCGGAGTCGACTCGAGTGTCGTGACAAAGCCGTTTCCCAACTGACCGTTTTGGTTGTTGCCCCAGCATCTCAAACCCCCGCTCTTTGTGATTGCGCAAGTGTGATAGAGCCCCGCCGAGATCTGGGAGGCATCGCTCATCTGAACAACCGCTACCGGCACGGTTCGGGACGTTACGGAATTGTCACCGAGCGCGGCCAGTCCGTTGTACCCCCAGCACTTTGGGGGGCCGGTCGCGGTGACCGCGCACGTGTGATAGCCCCCGGCCGAAACCTGAACGACGCCGCTCGAAAGGCCAACGACCTCCATTGGAACCCCACGACTGGTCTGCGTGCCATCTCCGAGCTCTCCGTCAAGATTGTTGCCCCAGCACTGGACCGTACCGCCGCGGGTCGCGGCGCAGGTGTGATAGAGCCCGGTCGAGACCAGGGACACGCCACTTGCGAGTCCAGCCACGTCCGAGGGAGTGGGGCGCGACGTCGTGGTACCGTTGCCGAGCTGGCCATCCAGGTTGCGTCCCCAGCACTTGAGTCCGCCGTCAACGGCCAGGGCACAGGTATGCGACACTCCCGCGAAGACCTCCGACACCGGGGTGCCCAGACCCCGAACGGTTGTTGCCGAATGCCGCTCAACCTGGGTTCCGTCGCCCAATTCACCGTCCACGTTCCGGCCCCAGCATTTGATGCCGCCCCAGTCGGTAACAGCGCACGAATGACCTTCTCCCGATGCGAGGCGCGCCGCTCCGGTGACACCGATGACATCGACAGGGCTTAGCCGAGTGAGTGTAGTCTCGTCGCCGAGTTGTCCCCAGAGGTTATTTCCCCAGCACTTGACCCTCCCGGACGCAACGATTGCGCAAGTGTGCAACGATCCTGCCTGCACTGCAGTGACTCCGGTCAGGCCGCTGACTTGGATCGGTCCGGAACGAACGCCGGTCGTACCATCGCCCACCTGCCCATAGACGTTCCAACCCCAGCACCTCACGGTTCCTTCCAACATCAAGGCGCAGGTGTGAGTACCGCCGGCGGTTATCGCGATCACTCCGGCCTCGAGACCGGGAACCTGCAGCGGCGTCATCCCTGACCCCGTCATGCCGTCGACCTGACCATAGGTATTGTCGCCCCAGCATTTGACCGCCCCCTGGGCGGTCAGGGCGCAAGAGTGAGAAGAGCCCGTGGCAATCGCCGATACGCCGCTCGCGAGTCCTTCGACCATCACTGGAATTGACTCCCACGCGCTGGTGATGCCGTTCCCGAGTTGCCCATAGACGTTTTCTCCCCAGCATTTCACGCCTCCAGAGGAAGACAATGCACAGCTATGGAATCTTCGCGCCGCAAGTGCGACCACGTCAGTCGACAATCCAGGAAAGTCGAGCGGCGTCAAAGCGGGGGAGGCCGACACCTGATGGTTCGTGCCCCAGCACTTCACACTCCCACGACTAGTCAGCGCGCAACTCCCTGACGCCGCCAAGGCCACGCCTGTCGTCGTTGCATTCAGCAGAGTGGGAGTCGCCGGTGCGACGGAGGCATTGAAGAGAACCGGGCTTCCGGAAAGACCCGGGGCCGTGGCCGAGAGGGTGTTGTTCCCGAAGCCCTCCTCGTTTCCGAGAATCCAGGCGCCGACCCGGGCCACGCCCGACAGGTCCGTGTCCTGGGCCTCATCGACGACGAACCCTCCACCGGTCTCGACCGCGAAGGTCACGCTGACCCCGGGGACGGGCAACCCGGTCTGGTCTCGAACCACAACCGCGGGGGCGATGGGAACAAAGGACCCCTTGGCTGCGACCTGACCGTCACCTTGGTAGGCCGAAACCTGAGTCGGGGTGGTCAAGTAGTTGTACCGGATCGATCCAAACAGGGCGGCCTGCCCTCCTTCGCAGTGCTGCTCAAAGTCCGCGGCAAACGTCAGGACAGATCCGTCGTTCGCGTAGGTTGCTTCGAAAACGACGAAGCGACCAGTGAGCGTATTGCAGCCGCGACCGTCACCGTACAAAGCCAGGCCAGGGTTCGAGATGCTCTCGAACGGGTAACGCGTAGCCCCTTCGTACACCCCAGCGGTGAGCGGTGCATTGTTGGGCGCGGCGAGGTCCAGATACCACCAAGTGGCTAAGCCGGGGGCGATGACGGAGAAGGAGACGCCGTTCTTGTTGTTGCGCGACGGAGTGAAGGTCGCGCCAGTCGGATCGAGGGTCCGCTGCTGTCCTTGACCGATGTAGTCGCCGGACTGACTGTTCAGGAACAGCAGGGTGGACGTCTGTTGAGCAAGAGCCGAGTAGGCGGAGGACGCCCAGAGAAGAGCGGCGACGACAACTAGCCTAAGTGCCTTCAACCCAGGGACCCTCCCCTTGAAGTGCGCGATCGGACTCATCGGCGAGGCTCCTCGCCGGTCACAAGGTACCCAGTCGGAAGCATACGCCTTCCGGGCGGCCAGTCTGGAGGGCTAGAACGTCCGCGTTGACGAGGCGGGCGCCTCTTCCTCCCAGCCTCCCGGGGCCGACTCGAACTCCGCCGGCTGGAAGTACCTCGAACTCGCCATGTGGATCCCGCTGGCGCGCCGGGTCCGATGCAGCGTGGCGCCGGTTGCTCCCTCGATTACGTCCTTCATCGCGACGGCATCACCGTCCAAAGTCACAGTCCGGACGAGACGAGCTGAAGCCTTGACCCGGTTTCCCATCAGCCTTCGCACCACGATCTTGCGGAAGAGATCGCCGATCCATTGCACGCGAAGAACCGTGGAATTGAGAATGCGCAGCGCGACCATCTGGTAGGTCTTGAGGTCCTCGTGGAGGGAGAGGAAGAAATCCGCTTCCACCGCGATCTCGCCGTCGGTCACGCTCTTCGCTCGACCGGCCGCGGGTACGCGTGTGACGTAACGTCTGCCGCCCTCCAGAAGCAGATAGCCGCCGTCCTCACCCGTGAGTCTCCAGGCGCCGTCAGGGTTCCGTCGGTACACGACCACCGCCCCCCCGAGGCCCGACGCCACGTAGACCGCGCGGTTCGGGGTCCGTCGCACGAAGATTCCCGCGTTAGGAAAGTCGAGGCGCTCCGGCTGTGCCAAAACCATGGGCGTCGTGATCGGCTGTGCCGCGACCACGTCCGCGGCCTCGCGCGCATCGTCGCCCAGCCGGATCGCGTTGCCGAAGTCGAGGCTCGAAGGCAGCGGCACGAGGCCCTCATCCCAGGCCTTCTGAATCCGCGCGGCGAGCGGCGCGAAGCGCGCATCGCGCCGGGCCGCGACCTCGAACGAGTAGGGATAAATGAGAGCGGTGGAACGGCATCCGAGCAGGGGATTGATCGTCCCGTCCGGCATCACGATCGCGTCCATGAACTCCATCGCCTTGTCGACCGCGGGCCAGAGATTCAGGTCGGGATAGAGCAGCCCCGCTTTAGTCAAGTAGCGGAGCGTGCGTGTCTGGTAGCCGGCATCGGGGCCGTGATACTCCCGGAACCACCCTTCGGTCTTGTCGAACCACGAGAGTGTCCGCGCCACATACTCGCGGCCGCGGGCCTCGGCGGGCGCGTCGCTGAATGCCTTCGCGTAATGGAGCAGCTCGTACCCATACTGCGCGATGTGATTCGCGACCTCGCCATGCTTCTCGTCCGTGCGGAGAAGGAAGACGACGCCGCGCCGGATGATGCCTTCGAGTTGCAGGGCCGCCGCTTTCGACAGCAGGCCCGAGCCGTGGAGATCCACCAGCGTCGCCAGGAAGTCGAAGAAGACACCCGGCGACTTTTCGTGCGGGTAACACTGATCGAAGCTCCCGTCGCCCCACTGGATCCGGCCCAGGTAACGCACGGTCGCGTCCAGCCACGGCCGGATCGCGTCGAGGCCGCCGCTGCGCCGCGCGTAGGCGATCGCGAGATTGAGGCCGTACTGCATGGTGGAGTCGGAGAAGTCCTTGTACTTCCAGCCCCAGTACGGACGGTCCATCGACCCATACGACGGCGAGCCGGGATCGCGGTTCCAGGCGGAGAGAACCTGCCGGGCCACGATCCGGAACTCGCGCTCGTAGGGGTTCGTGGGTGGAGGCAGTGTCATCCGAGTTTCCTGACCAGGGGCGAGGTGAGTGCGGCCCACAGCGGCGCCGGAAGCCGTCGTCCCACGCCACGGGCCAGAGAATACAGGCCGGAACTCGAATCGTTGCGCTCCTCGTTCGATGCGGGGATCGAGAGAACGGTGGTGAGCGACTGGGTGGCGCCCCACTTCTTCTTGAAGGCGAGGAGGCTCTCCTGCTTCGGGGAGTCGCTGCCGAAATCGAAGGAGTGCGCGCCTGAGCGCTCGGCCTCGCGCAGCGCCTCGAAGAGCATCAGGTCGTTGGCGCGCATTTCCTGCCCCAGAGGCGTCGACGCGGAGTAGCCGTACACGTAGCGATCGGCGAACGCGAAGAAGAGGCCCCCCGCCACCGGTCCCTTTGGGCTCAGGATCACGAGGAAGCGCGCCCACTCGCGTCCTTCATCGAGCATGGCCTCGAAGAGCGCGCGCGGGAACACGGGGACGCCGAGACGCGACTGGGTCGAGAGATGGAGCTGGTGCCAGGTCTCCGCGTGCTCGGGGCCGCGGCGCCATTCGAAGGTGAGCGCGTTTCGCTCCGCCTGCCTAACCATGTTCCGGTTCTTCTTGCCCACCCGGTTCCACAGGTCGCCCTGCTGCAGGGGCATGACGCTGTGGACCCAGTACTTCGAGACCGAGAAGCCCTCCGCTCGCGCGATGCCTTCGTTGACCTGGGCGCAGGACTTGAGGACGACGCTCGAGGCCCCGGTTTCCGCCATCGCCTGGCGCGCCGCGACGTAGGCCGCGCGTTCGGTCTCGGGGCTCGTGGCGAGGACGCCGCCGCGGTCGCGGAAGGGGACGCCGACCAGGCGGCGGGACGCGAGACCCTTCACTTCGAAGAGCGGGACCGCCGCGACGATCCGGCCATCGGCCTCGCGTAGGGCGAGGCCCCTGGCGGCGTAGCCGAGGCCCCGCTTCAGGACGCGGGCCCAGTCGGAGAGATGGTAGATCGAGGCATCGGGATGACGCCTCACGAACTCATCCCAATCCTTCCAGTCCTGGTCGGAAACGGGCGAGGTCGCTCGAAGGCCGCTCATCGGGCGCCCATCACTTCGAGCATTTCCTCGAAGCCGCTCTGCCAGCCGTAGTCCGTGGAGAGGGTGTGGGGGTGCCAGAGGATCGCGGCCTCGCCGCCCACCGCGCGCACCTCGTCGATGAAGTGTCGAAGGCGCGAGCCCCGGGCCGAGGGATCGAGCTCCGCATAGTCGTACAGGTGCGAGTCCATGACCATCAAAGGGAGGACCTCGAGCCTGTGGGGCTCACCGGCCTTCGCGTTCCAGGGGCGGTGGCGCAGGGCCGCGCTCACCCGGAACCCGGGCCGATCGTTGAAGCCCAGGGTCGAATCGAGGGAGAAGCCCGCCTGCTCCTGGGCCGCCCAGGTGTGTGTCCACGAGAATCGCATCCAGTGCTGGCGGCACGCGCGCACCTCGCCGGACACGAGCTTGCCCACCGCCGCTCGCTCCTCCCCCAGGCGCGTCGCGTCGTTCCACGAGGAGTAGGACGGATGGACGCCGACTTCGTGACCGCGCGCGACAAGGCCGCGCAGCCGCCCGCCAAGGCCCGGCGTGTCAAGCGGGTAGCCGGGATCGAGCAGCGCGTCCACCGGACCCCGCCACCCGCGACGGGCGTGGATGAAGAAGAGGCTGCGATGGCCGGCGGCCTCGACCGCGTTCGCGACCTCGTCGATCCGGTCATAGGTGCCCGAGCCGAACGCGAAGGACGCCGCCGAGGCCGCGACGCCGCGGGCACGCCGAAGTTCGCCCCGGATCGACAGTCGCAGCGCCCTGAAGCCACGGAAGGCTGACTGCTTGAACCGGATCGCCAGGGTCTTCGCCAGTGCGTCGACATCGTGAGTCAGGAGGATCCGGCCGGTGGGGCGAGGGCCGAAGAGTTCGGTCTCGTCGCGTCCCGACTCTCTGGCCGCCCACCGCCGCAGGAACAGCGCGATGCGATTGACCCACGCGTGTTCGAACGCGCGCGGATCGAGGGGGCCGAGGCGATAGGAATACGAGTGGATCGGGCCGTGAGCGTTCTCGTGCGCGCGCTCGGCCGAGCCGGAGAGATACCAGGCCGCCGCGGTCCACCAGTCGATGGCGCGCCACCCTTCGCCCGGCTCCGCCGCTTCGGCGCCCATCGCCAAGGCGGGGACGAGCAGCATCCCGTCAACCCCGCAATCCCGCGCCCAGGGGGGAAGGCGCACTTCGACCAACTCCGCCAGCGTCGATGTCCGCCCGGGAGCGGTCGGCATGGTCAGCGCCTCGATCGCGGACGGATTGTCCGGCCAGTAACCCGAGAGCGCGCGAGCGGCCCAGGTGTCAGGGGCGGCTTTGGTCATGCGGAGGCGCGTCGATGAACTCCCGATGCCACAGCTCCAGATTGAGCGCGCCCCACAAGGCGCGAGCCGCCGGTCCCGGATCCTCCAGCAGTTGTTCGAGCGCGGATCGTCGGAAGAAGCCGCGGGTGAGCGCCCGGGGCGAGAGCAGGATGTCGTGGAGGAAATCGCGCACCGGGCCCTTCGCCGCCCATTCGCGCAGGGGCACGGGGAAGCCCATCTTGTCCTGACGGTCCGCGACCTTCGTGGGAATGGAACCGGTGAGGGCCTCGCGCAGGACCTCCTTCGAGCGCCCGTGCCGCAGCTTCATGGAGCCCGGGATCCGCGCCGCCACCTTCGCCACTTCGACGTCGAGCAGGGGAACCCGGCTCTCGATCGAGGCGGCCATGCTCATGCGGTCCTCCACCTGGAGCAGAGCCTGCAGGAGCGTGCTCGAATCGAAGGCGAGCATGCGCTCGAGCAGCGAACGCGGGCCGGGGCGATCGAAGACCCGGCGGAACTTCTCGAACACGAGATCCTCGGTGTCGGCCCCCAGCGCTTCGGCCTCGAGCACGCCGCGCCAGGGCCCGCGGCGGTCCACCAGCCGGAAGTAACGCCGGTCCGCGGGATCGAAGAGACCCTCGGCGAAGAAGTGCTGGAGCAGCGGCTCGTAGCCCTTGAGCTGGGGCAGGGCCGCGCTCATCTCCGAAAGACTGAGCGACGCGCTCTCGCCCGGATCGACCTTCGCCCCCGGCCCGTGGATCGCGGCCTGGAGCACCGCGCCCGTCTCCGCCACGAGATAGCGCGCGTAGCCGCCGAAGAGTTCGTCGCCGCCCTGGCCGCCGAGCACGACTTTGACGTGCTTCTGCGCGGCGCGGCTTACGAAGAACTGCGGGAACAGGCCCGGGCCGGCCGCGGGCTCGTCCATGGCGCGAACCAGGCCGGGCATGAGGTCGACGAAGTCCTTCGGGCCGGGCGTGCTCACCACCAGTTCGAGGTCGAGGGCGGACGCGGCCTCGCGCGCGAACGCGGATTCGTCGTAGGCCTCGCCCTCGTCGAACCGGCCGTGGAATGCGGGAATCCTGCGGCCCGTGGCCCTGCGCGCGAGGGCCGCGACCGCGGTCGAGTCGAGACCGCCCGACAGATACACGCCGATGGGGACGTCGCTGCGGATCTGGAAGCGCGCGCTCGAGTCGAGGGCGGCGCGCAGGTCGGCGACACCCTCCTCCACCGAGGTGTAGAGCGGCGATTCGAAATCGAAGTCCCAGTAGCGGACCACGCTCCGGATCCGCACGCCCTTGCCCTTCACGTAGGTGCCGGGCTCGATCTTGCGCACACCGCTGAAGAGGGTGCGCTCGGAGAGGGTGAACTGGAAGGTGAGGTACTCGGCGAGCGCCTCGTGATCGAGCGCGCGCCGGAAATCCGGATGGGCGAGGAAGGCCTTGATCTCGGAGGCGAAGCCGATCTCCTGGCCGAACTCGGCGAGGTAGAGGGGTTTGATGCCGAAAGGGTCGCGGGCCAGCATCCATTCGCCGCTCTTGAGGTCGCAGAACGCGAACGCGAACATGCCGTTCAGCTGGGTGAGGGCCTTCTCCCCGCGCCGGATCAGGATCTCCAGAAGCACTTCGGCGTCGGAAGAGGTGTGGAACCGGACACCCTCGTCGGTGAGTTCGCGCTTCAGTTCGAGGTAGTTGTAGATCTCGCCGTTGAAGGTGAGGGCGTAACGGCCGTCCCCGGAGATCATGGGCTGGGCCCCGCCCTCCACGTCGATGATGGAGAGCCGCCGGTGCCCGAGCACGACCCCCGCCCCCTCCGCCCGTCCCTCGCCGTCGGGTCCGCGATGCGCGAGAGCCTTCATCATGCCGTCGACGATGCTTCGTCCTTCCGCGATCGGCCGGCCCGTCCCGAACAGTCCGCAGATCCCGCACATGACCGGTTACCTCGCCGCCCGGGTCTCGGCCGCGGCCGACCGGTAACGCGCGTTGGTGCGCCATCCGCCCCAGGGCCAGTGGTACAGCAGGGCCATGGTGAGGTAGCCCACGGTGGTGAGGCTCGAGATCATCTTCGAGGCGGAAAGCTTGCGATCGTACCGGAGCACGAAGGGCACCTCGGCGAAGCGCGCCCCGAGCATGCGGAGCTTGACCAGCTTTTCGAGGGTGCAGGTGAAGCCGAGGCCCTTGAGCTGGATGAAGTCGTTCCCGAAGACCCGGATCGCCCTTCGCACGATGCCGGCGCGGTAGGCCCGGAAGCCGCACGAGTATTCCTGCACTCCCGAGATGGGGAAGAGGATCTTCATGAAGAGGTTGGCCCCGCGGCTCACGAAGGCGCGATAGGCGTTCACGCCCTTCTGCCCGCCGCCCTCCTGGAAGCGCGAGGCGATGACCACGTCGTAACCCTCGTCCAGCTTCTTCTTCATCAGGTGCATGAAGGAGGGGTCATGGGTGTCGTCGCAGTCCATGCGGATGATGATGTCGTCGTCCTTCAGAAGGTCGGCCGCGCGCTCGAAGAGGTCGCGGCTCGCCTCGCCCAGGCCCCGGTTGAGCTTGTGAGTGATGACTTCGAGCCGCACCTTCGCGGGGTAGGCCGCGAGGACCTGGGCGGTCTTGTCGTTGCTCCCGTCGTCGCAGACCACGATCGCGCCTTCGCCGCCCTCTTCCGCGAAGAACTGCTCGATCTTGGGAAGGAGGATGGGCAGGCTCTCTTCCTCGTTGTAGGCGGGCAGGAGGACGACGATCATCAGAAGAAGTTCTCCGATTTCGAGATCCAGCGCTCGTGCCACAGCACCGCGTTCAGGATGGTCCAGAGCTGGAAGCTGCGTCCACCCCCGCCTTCGGTCTGCGCCTTCAGGAGGCCGTTCACGAAGGACTCGTCGATGAGGCCCAGCTTGCGGAAGTGCGATCGTTCCCACGCCGCGACGCAGCGCTTTCCGAAGCCGGGATCCTGGAACCACTCCTCCATGGGCGCGCCGAAGCCCTGCTTCTTCCGATGAACGAGATCGTGGGGCAGATGCCGTTCCGCGACCTTCTTGACCACCCATTTCCCCACCCCGTCGCGCAGCTTGTAGCGGGCGGGCAGGCGGGCCGCGAACTCCACCACCTCGTGATCGAGGAAGGGCACGCGCGCCTCCACGGCGTGGGCCATGGTGAGCTTGTCCACGCGCATCAGGAGATGCTCGGAAAGCCGGAGTTTCATCTCCATGTAGGGAATCTTGGCAAGAATCTCGTCCGTCCCGAAGCCGGGCCCGAAGTTCCCCAGGTAGTGCGAGACCACGGCGTGGGAGTCGAGCGCGCGATGCGAATCCGGGAGCAGCCCCTCGACCGGGCAGTCGATGGTCTGGTTGAACCGGGACGGATCGGGGGTCAACTGGTCGCGCACGCCTCCCACGAAGCACGCGGCGCCGCCCCAGAAGAGTTCCTGTCCCTTGCGCGCGCGCGCCTCGAACTCCGCGTCCTCGCCGGAGAGGAGAGGAGAGGATCTCCCGAAGAGCCGCCGGAAGAGCGAGGGCTTGTGAAGGGCGGGCCGATAGACCTCCGCGTCCTTCCTCCGGTAGTGATCGCACCACCAGTAGCCGAGGAAGTTCTCGTCCGAGCCTTCGCCCACCTGGACCACGGTGGTGCCGCTCTTCTTCACCAGTTCGGAGAGGAAGAAGAGCGGGATGCAGACGTTGTCGGCGATGGGCTCATCCTGCAGTTCGACCAGGCGGGGCAGGAAGTCTTCCGCTTCCTTGCGCTTGATCAGGACCTCGTGGTGCGCGGTCTTGAAGATCCCGCTCACCCGCCGGGCGTGGGTGAACTCGTTGTAGCTCTCCTCGCCTTCGTAGCCGACCGAGAAGGTGTCGACCGGACGGTTCATCCGCTCCGCCATCAGGGCCACGTTCAGCGATGAATCGACGCCGCCCGAGAGCAGGACCCCGAAGGGCACGTCGGAAACCATGCGCCGCTCCACGGACTTCCGGAGCAGCCGCTCGAGCTCGTCCACCGCCTTGTCATCCGACATCTCGGCGTCGCTGAACATCCGCGACGCGTCGGGCTTGCAGTCCCAGTAGCGGGTGGCCCGGGCCCGGCCGTCGGCCTCGATGGTGACCCGGTGGCCGGCCGGGATCTTGAAGATCCCGCGGAAGAGGGTGAGGGGAGCGGGGGCCACGATGAAGGTGAAGTAGTGCCAGAGGGCGGTGAGGTCCATCTCCGGCTTGACTTCGTCGTGTTCGAGCAGGGCCTTGATCTCGGAGGCGAAGAGCCACTCGCCGCTCGAGGTCCGGGTCAGGTACATGGGCTTGATGCCCACCCGGTCGCGCACGAGGTGGAGGCGCGGGCGTCCCGCGTCCCGTTCGTCGCAGATCGCCACCGCGAACATGCCGAAGAATTTCTCGATGCCTTGAAGGCCCCACTCCTCGTATGCGTGGAGCAGCGCCTCGGTGTCGGAGTGGTCGGTCTTCCAGGTGTAGCGGCCGAGGGCCTCGAGCTCCTTGCGGACCTCCGCGTGGTTGTACAGCTCGCCGTTGAAGATGATGGTGACGTCGCCGCGCGCGTTCCCCATCGGCTGCGCCGCCGCCTCGGACAGGTCGATGATCGAGAGCCTTCGGTGAGCGAGCAGGAACGAGCCGTCGCGCGAGCGCCACAGGCCGGCGCCGTCGGGTCCGCGGTGCGCGATGCGGTCGCGCATCCGGGCCATGGTGGCGTCGCTGGTCCTCGCCCCTCCCGGTCTGAATGCGCCCGCGATCCCGCACATGGCTTACTTGCTCTCCACGGCCGCGGGCGAGTCCCCGTACCGGACGTCCCAGTTTCCCTGGAGGACGCAGAGCGCGCCCTGAGCGATCGAGGCGTCGGCCAGGATGCGGATATCCATGTATCGGCTCATCGCGAAGATCACATCGGAATTGATCGAGAAGAACCTCGCCTGCTCCTTTTCATAGTAGCCCGCGCGCACGAGCTGGGTGCTGATCGAGAACACGCCCTCGCCGAGCGGCAGCGCGTCGAGGGAGACGGAGAGGGTCGCGTGACGGCCCGCGGCCGCGCTGATCCTGATCTCGGGACCGAAGATGCGCACGCCGAATGGCACCTCTTCGCGATACAGGCTCACCGCCACCTGGATGGAAGCGTCGAAGTCGGGATCCACCACGGACAGGTCGAACTCGAACCGGACGGGCCGGCCGTGATGGAAGATGCGCGCGTCCTCGCCCTTCTCGTTCAGCACGCGCGTCTTTTCGATGGTGATGCTGCCCTCGCCGAACACGGGTCCCTGCGCCTTCTCGGCCGGGACGAGGCCCTCGCTGACCGGGACCAGGTCGGAGTGGATCTCGCCCCAGCCCGCTTCGAAGTGGCCGCGTCCAAGCAGGACGCGTCCGTCCGGGCTGAACACCCGGAACTCGAGATCGCAGGGCGCCTCCGTGCGCAGGGCGCAGGAAATGGAACTCGGCTCGACATCCACGCGGGCATCGAGCGCCACCGCGACCCGGTAGAGGGGCGACCCGTGATTCCTGAAGATCCTTACCCGGCGTTGATCCACGGTGGCGAGCTCGCCCCAGGCGCTGCCTTCCACGATGATGCCCGGGGTTCCGCCGAGCGACTCCTCAGAGAGGGGCGCGGTTTCGCGCCCGCCATCGGGATGGTGGAGCTCGATCCGAGCGATCTTCAAGGGGCTGGCCGGAGGACGACCGTCCGCGGTCCGGATCTCGATCAAGGAGCGGCCCTTGCCGGGAAGGGAGGGCGAGGCGCCGCGCAGCGCCTTTGCGCGCAGGCGTTCCTCCTCCTGCAGGCGGATCGACTCCTCGTAAGCCCGGGCGACCTCGTTGCCGTCTCCGTCTCGAACGATGCGCCCCTGGTTCAGCCAGATCACCCGGCTGGCCAGGCGAACCGCGGCATAGACATCGTGGCTCACCAGGATCGTGGTCGTGCCCAGTTGAGCGCACATTTCGCGGATACGATCGAAGCTCTTGCGGGCGAAGTAGGAATCGCCCACGCCGAGGACCTCATCGAGGATCAGGACTTCGGGGACCACCGCGGTGGAGATCGCAAACATCAGCCGTGCGCCCATGCCCGTCGAATAGGTCCGCATCGGCTGATCCGCGTAGTCCTCGATCTCGGCGAATTCGATGGCGTCGACGGCGAGGCGATCGGCGCGGGCCCCCATGATCCCGATCTGGGCGAGATAGCCGACGGCGTTCTCGCGACCGGTGAAGTCGGGATGAAAGCCTGCGCCGATCTGAAGGAGCGCATGAACCTTGCCCCGCACCTCGAGCGTGCCCGCGGTGGGCCGGATGACCCGGGTGATGAGCTTCAGCAGTGTGCTCTTCCCGGCGCCGTTTCTGCCGATGATCGCGATGCGCTCGCCCCGCTTCACCTCGAGGTCGACATCGTGAAGCGCCGGATAGCTTGCGGCCCGGCCGCTCCTGAGCAAACCCATCACATCGAGAAGGCGGTGATAGGGCTTCGAGTAGAGCTTGTAGACCTTGGACAGGCCGCGCGCTACGACGACCGGGTCACTCATCGGCGAGAAGCGCGTCGCGGAGGCGCTCGAAAAACGCCGCGCCCGCCACGAAGAAGAAGATCCCCACCAGGAGCGTGGGCCAGGGGATGGCGTCTTTCCAGGGGCCGGTGGTGTCGAACAGACACTGGCGATAGGCGTCGATGAGATAGGTCAGAGGATTCAGGAAGATGACGAAGCGAAGCGCGGGCGGCACCATGTCGGGTCTGAAGCCGATGGGGGAAATGAAGATCAGAAAGGTGAGGCCCAGATTGACGAAATAGGCGATGTCCGGGAGGACGACGGCCACCAGGGAGAGGATCCAGGCGATGCCCCAGAGCAGGAGGATCTGGCCGACGAGGATAAGGGGCAGGGCAAGGACCCGCGGCGTCAGTCTCAGGTCCGCCGCGGAAAGCAGGATGAGCAGGACGGTTGCCACCACTTGCGAGGCCAGCCCCACCAGAACCGCGCGAACCGGAAGCAGTTCGATCGGGAAGAGGACATTGCGAACGAACTGCAGGTTCTGTCGGATGGAGAGGCAGGAGAGGTTGATGGCCTCGGAGAGTCCGAGATAGGGGACCAGCCCGCAAAAGACGAAGAGGAGATAGTCCATCTGTCCCATCCCCGGGAGACGGGCGCCCAAGACGAAGGCGAACGTGAACACGTACGCGGAGAGGAGGAGGATGGGATAGAGGACCACCCACGCGCGGCCCAGAATCGACGAGGCGTGGCGTTTCCGAATCTCCACCTTCGTCGTGGTAAGGAGCACCACCCGATTGTCCCGAAGGATCCGCAGGGCCTGAAGGGCGGAGTTCATTGCGCCGGTCCGGAATCGACGTCGAGGACAAAACGGAAGCGGACCCCGCCCTCGGTCCGGAGATTCGTCTCGAACCGGATCAGGGTCGAGGGCGTCCGGCGGCCGTACGACGGGGATGCGTAGCCCGCGTCGAGTCGGGTGACGAGACCCGGCCCGGAAGTCAGGATCCTCCGTTCGCCCCCCCGGTGCAGGCGCACCGCGCCACCTTCGAGGACTTCGGCGCGGACCCCGGGGTCGAGGTGGAACGAGAAGGTGGCGGGACCCTGGAAGGCACCTTCGAGGTGGTCGTCGATGATCAAACGGAGGCCATCCTCGTGCAGGGTGAAACTTCGAGTATGAACGGCGCCGTGGGCATCGCGCGCGTAGCCACGGTGAAGGCCACGATACTTCAGGACGCCCGCCCCCGCGGCGCATTCGAGGTGCTCGGGGTGGGACAAGCTGAGGATTCGGAAAAGCCAGTCCGGCCGTATGGCACACTGCTCGATGTCACCCAGCTGGACGGTGCTGTGGAACGAGGTGCCGCGATGGAGATTTCGGGCTTCCGGGTCGCCGGTGTACACGTAGCTCCCGGGATCCACTATCCACGGGCCGCCCTCGGCGTGAAACTCGAATGAGAGAAGGTCGTTGTGCTTGTGGTTGCCGAAGCCGCGCGTCCCCGTCTCCCCGTTGGTCACTAGGAGCCAGGCGTCCTTCGTCCGGAGCACGGCCAGGCCGGCATGGGGGAAGAGACGGGCGATGGGTGCGGTCGCCCCAGCTTCGCTTGCGGCGCCCTCCTTCGGGTCGTATCCCCAGAAACCGGTCTCCCATGACCCGGCCTTGCCCTCGTGAGCGCGCCAGTCGGCGCGCCCGAACATCGCGGCGGCCGGACCGAACAGATGAGACGGGTCGCGCGGATCGTTCGTGCCGTAGCCCGAGAAGATGTGAACCCGCCCGTCGTCGGCGTCGCCCACGACGGGCATCAGGCCGTCGGGACGAAGGCAGCCGACCATGAAGTCGATCATGGACGCGAGCCGCGACAGGTAGGCCTCGGAAAGAGGCCGCCCCCGGCATTCCGCCAGCCGGGCGCCGGCGAGGAATAGTTCCGTCACCAGCCTGTGATACGGCACCGACGATTCGTAGTCCGCGCCGTCCGGCAGGACCTGAACCTCGATCTCCTTCTCGAGCGATGAACGACAGAACTCCTCCCACTCCAGGGAGACGGGGTCGCCATCGAAGACCAGAGCCACGAAGAAGAGACCCACCACGTTGCTCAGGAGGTGGTTGCTCGTCACCTCGTAGTGGTTCTCGAGATTCTCGAAGATGAAATGACCGTGGTGGTACAGCGCCTCGTAGGCGCCGGTCATTCCCTCGTGCTGGAATCTCGCCTCCCGCAGGTCCTCAAGCGCCATCGCCCAGCTGGCCGCTCGCAAGGCCACGTCCATGGTGCAGGTCCACTGGATTCCCCGGCCTTCCGGGTTTGCCTGCATGAAGTCCGCGATCTCGTCGAGAACCTCGTGGGCGAACTCCGCCCGCCCCGTGATTCGGAAGGCTTGAGTCAGGGCCGCGAAGTGCTGACATCGCCCGAGCTCCCATGGATGCTTGATGTCCGCCAGGCCCGGGCGCATCTCAAAGAGCTTCCATTCCTTGAAGGGGACGTGGTTCGGAAAACGAAGATTCCTGACCGGATCGAGGGCCCAGTCGAGGGGAGCGTAACCGTTCGCCCTCGTGCTCCGATCGGGGTCCCTTGGGACGAACAGTCCGCTGCCGAGCAGGTCGAATTCGTGGCGCAAGGCGCGCTCGGCTGCTTGGATGGACTCCCTTGCGAGGGCGGGCTCATCGTGCGCGAGGCGAGTGATGACGTCTTCGCGCAACACGGAGTAGAGGCGTGACGGCCCGCGCGGCTCCCCCGGGAAGCTCCGGGCCCTGGGCGCGGCCATCGCTTGAGTCTTCTCCGAGTCCGGCCGGAGCCCGCGGAGGAACGCTCTGATCCTCCCGCCCGCGGTGTGGCCTCCGCCGATCTGGAACCTCAAAGGAACCTCACGGAGAGGTCGGAGAGAAAGGCCGCCCGCCGGCCCAACCCCATTCGGTGGAGCGCGCGCGTCGGGCCATTCGTCGGTTCGACATTGATGCCGCGCAAGCGCGCCTCTCCGAACGCGCGGGCGGCCCGGAGGATCTCGGAGGCATGGAAGGTCCGGATTGCCACACCTCCCGAAAGCGCCTCCTCGCCCCGCGCCACCACCTCGTCCGGCGAGTAGTCGCCGAGCTGTTTCTTCGCCAGGCCCCCGAGAATCACCTGGTCGATCCAGAACCCCATCGCAGAGTTCAGGCGAAGTCGCGCCCGGAGAACGCCACCGCCGCGCAGGAATGCCCGCGCTGTTTTCAAGGTGTCCTCGGGAGAGCGATCGTAGTCGAAGCCACGTTCGGTCACCAGAAGATCGAAGGCGCCCTCGCTTGCGGGGACGGCGGCCAGGCTTCCCGGAAGGACGCGGACGCCCGGGCCGAAATCCGCGATGAAGGCCGACCATTTCCGGGCCCAGGGTTCGAGGATCAGGATCTCCGCGCCCGAGCCCCGGAGCGGGTTGAGAATCGCCGGATTCTCGATGGCGAAGCCGAGTACGCGGCGCGGGGCTCTCCCCAGCTCGGCCGCGATTCCCTCGAGAAGGAGGTCCGCGCTTCTGGCTGTGACCTCACTGCCCGCGCCGCCGTGGGCGCGAGTTGGGCCGTTGGGCCCCACGTCTTCCGAAATCCCGGGCACGCGGGCGGGGCGGCCGGAGAGGGCGAGGAAGATGCGCTGCACATGGGCTGACCAGGTGAAGTGTTCGAGTAGCGCCCGACGCGCGTTGGCTCCGAGGGCGGCGGAGACCTCGTCGGCCTTCGCCAGCTTGGTCACTCCGAGGACGAAGCTCTCCACGTCTCCGGGGCGGCACAGCACTCCTCGCTCGGAGGTCACCTGCTTCTCCCCGACCTCGCCGGGAAGGAGCGCAGGTGAGAGCACCTCGCCGATCTGCTCGAGATCGCTCGCCACGATGCCCACGCCGTAGCCCATGTATTCGAAGAGCTTGGTCGGAGAGCCGAAGAAGGGGCCGTCGACCATGTTGCGGCTGTGCGGAGAGATCAGGACGTCACAAGCCTTCTGATACCGGGCGCCGTCGGCCTGGGTGGTTCGGCCCACGCTGATGACCCGGCTCCCGAGGCGGTGAGCCGCCACCGTCTCGTCCACCAAGTGTTTGAAGTTCCCGTCGCCGATGAGCAGGAAGCGGCTGTTCGGATCTGCTTCGCAGATCCGCGGGATCGCGGCGGCGAGCACGTCGATCCCGTGCCAGCCCCCAAACGTCCCGCAGAAGCCGATGACCCGGTCCTCGGCCTTAAAGCCGAGTGACTCCCGGATCTTCGCGCGTTCCTCCTGCGTCCCCGGGGCGTACATGGCAGGATCTCCGCCGTTTGGGTTGACCAGGATCCGCCCCGGTTCGATGCCGCGCTGGACCAGGTCTGCCTTGATGTGTTTGGACACCACCACGATCAATGTAGCTTCCCGAAAGACGAAATCCTCGATCCGCAGAAGATCGCGCTCGTACACATACCCCGACGAACCGAAGCTCCGCCCGAGCGAGATCTCCGATCCGTTGTACTCGGCGATGTAGGGAATGCGGAGCTCCCGACAAAGCCTCGCGGCGACGAAGCTCCCGAGGACGACTCGTTCGTACACGTACGCGGGTCGCTCCATCTCGAAGGCCGCCTTGAGGATCGGATAGTAGTGGCGGTTCGCAACGATGATGTCGCGCTCGCTGCCCAGCGCGTCGGGGTTGGTGAGCACGACCTGAGGCACGCCGAACTCGTCAAGCATCGCGAATCGATGGGGCACCACGGCCACCAGGCTCCCGGTGCGCCGTTCCAGTTCGCGAGCCACATGGCAGGTGTGGCCGTAGCTGCCGCCGGATTCGACCTTTGCCCAGTAGTCGAGACGCACGTACAGGCCCCGCCCCTTGACTCTTCCGCTCTCGGGAATCTCCAGAGGAGCGGGAGAAGCCCCTTCCGAATCGGGAGGTTCGGGAAGGTCCGCGGCGCCCAGCGGACGTCCCTGGTAAGCCGAATAAAGACGCGCGAGGACGGCCACGCGAAAATGGAGCCTGCGCCTTGCGGCATCGACCAGTTCGATGGCCTGTTCGCGGGGCCAGTAGAAATACGCAGGGAGACCGCGGGCCGCGGCCTGATCGAGAAGCCGGAAGTGCGACCGCCCGGCCCATCCCCGATTCAGGCCGAGGATGAGGCCGTCGACCTGCGCTCGCGCGAGTTCGCCCTGGGCGTTCGTGGTGTGGCCCATCTCGCCGGGAAGGTCGAGCGTGAGCCTGGTGCGCGCCGGCCCCGGCGCGTCGCTCAGATCCAGTGAGGCGAAACGGACATCGTCGAGATAGAGATAGCGGGGCATCTTCTACGTGAGCCCGGCGCCCTCGTCGCGAAGCAGGAGGTCGTTCACGGTGAGCGCCACCGCGGAGGTTTCGAACAGCTCCGCCGCGCCGATCGGCGCTTCGGCCCCCGCCTTCAGACACTCGCCGGTGGCCTTCAGTTCGAGGGCATGGCCCTTGTCGGCCTCGCTCGACTCCCAAAGCACTTCACCGGTGGACTGGCGGACGAGCTTCTTGAAGTCGTCGATCAGGTACGACTCCTGGTCGCAGAAGACCTCGATCCTCTCCTTGCCGAGACCGGCCTTGGGTCCGAGCGCGGTGTAGACGAGGTTCCCGAGGCTGCCGTCCTCGTAGCCGATGGTGGCGCAGAAATTGTCGGTGCGGGCGAAGGGCCGATCGCCGGGCCGGATCGCGGTCGCGTCGATCGATGTCGCCGGAGCGCCCGCGAGGGACCGCATCAGGTCGTACATGTGGCAGGCCTCGCCGAGGTTGCGTCCGCCGCCGTGAGCGCCGTGGACCCAGTGATCGAGAGGAATGTAGCCCGCGTGCAGCCGATAGTTGATGACGAGGGGGGACCGCCGGTCTTTCAGGATCTCGCGGAGGCGGGCCACGGCCGGCGCGAAGCGCCGATTGAAGCCGACCATCAGGAACCTGCGATCCGAACGGGCCCAGGAGGCCTCCACGCGTTCGAGCTCGGTCCAGGTCAGGGCCAGGGGTTTCTCGACGAAGACCGCCCGGCCCGCGTCGAGGCACTTGACCACCTGATCCGCGTGCTCGTGATGCCGGGTGGCCACCACCAGGAGCGAGATCTCCGGCCGGGTCAGGACCTCGTCGAGACCGCTCGCGAGAATCTCCACCCGGTTCGCGCGCGCGAAGTTGCCGCCGCGGACCGCGTCCCGGCTGACCACGCCGCGCAGGAAGAAGAGATCCTTCAGCCGGTCCATCTGGGGCACCAGGGTCGAGACCCCGAACCCTCCAGCGCCCACCAGGGCGTAGGAGGCGGGGCCGGCGGCGGGCGCCTTTCGATGGCCCCCGAGGGTCAGCGCGGTGTCCGCGCTCGTGGCCGGGGTGGAGGAGTACTCGAGGGCCACGCCGAGCGGCGCTTCGGCCGCGGACTCCGCGAGTTCCTTGTAGACCTCGGGGGCCTTCTCGAAGGGAACGACCCGGTCGGTCAGGCTGCGCACCGAGACGCGGCCGGTGGAGATCGCCTCCAGGAAGGCGGCCATGTTGCGGTTCAAGGTCCAGCGCACGTAGGGCAGCGGGTAGTCGATGCCCTGTTCCTCGTACCGCGCGTCGTAGCGGCCGGGGCCGTAGGACGTGCTCATGAGCAGGTCGATTTCCTTGCGGTAGAACTGCGCGCGCTCCGCCTTGAGGCCGATGTCGCCCACGATGACCACCCGCGCCCGTCGCCGCGCCACTTCCATGGCGAGGTTCAGGATGGCATCCGATTTGGAGGCCGCGGTGATGATGACGGCATCGACACCCTGGCCCTGGGTGAGGTCGCGGACCAGGCGCCGGAAACTCTCGGGGTCCGCGCTTCCATCGGTAAGGCCGAGCGCCATCGCGCGCTTCACCCGGTCGGCGGACAGATCGAGGCCCAGGACCGAGCATCCGCCGGCCTTGAGCAGTTGCGCGGTCAGCTGGCCGATGAGGCCGAGGCCGATCACCGCGATGCGCTCGCCCAGTTCCGGTCGCGCCCGTCGCACCCCCTGAAGGGCGATGGATCCGATCGTGGTCGCCGAAGCCTCCATGAGGTCCACGCCCTCGGGGACGCGGACCACGAGGTTCCTGGGCACGCTCACGAACTCGGCGTGGTTCGCAAGGCCGGCCCCGCAGGCCGCGACCCTGTCCCCGATCGCGAGATCTTCGATCCCCGCGCCCAGGCCCACGATCTCGCCGGCCACGGAGTAGCCGATGTTGAAACCGATGTCGTCGATGTCCCTCGCGGCCGAGGCCTCGGACCCGTCGATGGCCTGCGCTTCGACCGATTCGAAGGTGGCGCTGCCGGGGATCTCCTGGGCCGCGATCACCACCGAGAAGGCGGGCGAGGAGTCGGCGGTGATGACGAGGGTGTCGTCGATGCCGCCCGGCCCGAACTCGCGCGACCCGAGCCACCGCACGCCGCCTTCGGAAAGCGCACCGACCTGGAAGCGCCCGTGCGCGATCTGGCCGCGCACCCGGATGCAGGGGACCTTGCCCTCGGGGAGAGGTATCTCCGCGGAGACCACCTGGTAATGGCCGGGCGAGCCGCCCGCCTCGACCAGGAAACCCGTGCCGCGGGGTTCGAACTTCGCCGCCGCGGACCGGGTCCACGTGCCCACGGTGGCGAGGGGATCTCGCGCGAGAGGCTTCGAGGCGAGATTCGCGAAGGCAGCCTGGGCTCGAACCGCCGCGTGTTCGGAGATCTGATACGCCCGCTTCATGGCGAGGCGCGGATTCCGGGCTGCCGCCTTCAGGTACTTCGCGATCAGCTGCGCCTTCGCCTGGGCGCCCGCGACCGAGCGCTCGGAAGAGGAAAGACCCGGATCGGGGCGAAGGGAGGAAAGTTCCGTCCCCGTGCTGACGTACGAGTAGTGGACCCGGATCAGAACGCCCCCGGGGGCGAGCGAGGGCGCCGGGACTCTGGCCAGAAATGCCCGGCGACTGTTCAGGAGTAATTGTCTCAAGGTATTTCCAGACGCAAGGCTTATGGTGGCCGGCTATTTTCGCACAGGGGCTGGAGGAGGCCCCTTCAAGAGGCTAGGGCCAGGCCAGTCCCACGGCGTCGAGGAGCGCGCCCCCGGGGTCGCGCGGCGCCTTCTTCCGGGGTTGCGCGCAGACGCTCTCGAAGATGCGGAGCACGCGCTCGACATCATCGGGGAGCGACGCCTTTCTTGTGGCCACGGCGCGGCCTTCCTCCCCCAGGGCCGCGCGAAGACGGTCGTCGCGCAGCAACCGGCCGAGGCCTTCGGCTATGGAAGGGGCGTCGATCTCGGCGAACAGGGCCGACCGACCCTCGTCGACGATTTCGGCGTAGCCAGGCAGGCGGCCCAGCAGGACGGGCGCTCCACAGGCGAGCGCCTCGAAGAGCGACTGCGGCAGGCCATCGGAAACCGGCGCCATCACCACGGCCGCGGCGGCGGAATAGAGCCCCCGCATCTCCGTCTGCGGCACCGCCCCCACGAAATGGACCCGCGGGACCAGATCGAGCCCGGCCACTCGCCGCTCGATGTCCCGGCGATACCCGGCGTCCGCGCCGTACTCCGCGATGAGCAGCACGGCGGCGGGAGACAACCGGGCCACCTCGGCGAAGGCCTCCACGATCAGGTGGATGTTGTAGAGAGGCCGGAGGAGCCGCGGGCTCAGGACCACGAGGGCTTCATCGGGGAGCTGCAGCCGACGCCGCCAGGCCGCCGCTCCCGCGGGATCGGGGAAGAACTGGCGCGGGTCGATGCCCCAGCGGACCACGTGGGCCTTTCCGCCCACGTCGGCCAGTTCGGACAGCGCGGGGAGCAACCCTTCCGATTTGACCAGCAGGGCGTCGGCGCGTTCGAGAATCCGCCGGGTGGCGCGCTTCGCCATCCGCGAGAGACCGCCCGGATGCTGGTCGGGAAGCACGTCCCCGCCGACCACGTTCACGACCAGGGGTCGGATCCCCGTGAGGAGGGCGAGAGATCCGAGCCGGCCCCCCGCGTAATGGAGGTGAAGAAGGTCCGGTTCGAACGACCGGACGTCCCGCAGGAAGCCCGCGAGGGCCCGCGCGCCCGCCAGGGGGCTCCGCGGTATCGGACGCGTGCGCACCTCGATGCCGGTCACGGGCAGCACGGGACCCAGGGTCACGAGTCGGACCCTCGGGCCGCGGGCCGCGAGCGCCGCGCTGCGGCCCACCACGTGCACGGACTGCCCGTTTCCGATGACCGCGACCCGCATGGGTGTCTTCAGTTTCCCCGCCCCTTCGCGGCGGCCGCGGTCGCCTCGTTCACCACGAAGTCGACGACATCGATGTGGCCCTGCGCGAATTCCCGCGCGCGCGCGCGCCAGGCTGGCCCGGCGGCCGGATCCCCCAGCAGGGCCTCCGCCCGGTCGAGGGCGGGGGCCACGAGGGGGAACGATTCGACGAGACCGGCTCGCTGCAGCACCTGGAAGTTCCCCATGGTGCCCACCAGCGAGGAAACATAGAGGGAAGGCGTGCCCAGCAGGCCGGCCTCGGTGGCCATGGTGGCGCCATCTCCGATGACGAGACTGGCCTGGGCCAGGACGTGGTGGATGAGATGGGGCTCGAGCTTCAGGGCAGAGGATTCGAGGGAAGTCGGGATGCCTCGCTCGGCGCTCACGAAGACGCGGAGATGCCGGCTCAGCCGCCGCACCGCCTCCTCCTGCTGCTCGACCCCGAACCCGGCGTGTCCCCGGTCGTGACCCGCGGTCCAGGAAACGAAGCGGGCGACCGCGAACGGTTCGCCGGCCCCCACGCCCAGGGCGCCGCGGATCGCAGGGTCGGGCGTGAACCGGGCCGGATGCAGATAGGCGAGTTCGTGCAGGCCCCGGTAGCGCCGCTGGCCCGCTCCGATGTCCTTGAGAAATGTGTAGGGGGTGTAGATCCGGGTGGCGAGGGGATAGGTCAGCCATCGGTCCAGGGCCACGTGCTCCGTATCGGTGAAGACCAGGGATGGGACCCGGCTCAGACGTCCCGCGGGGGCGATGAACACGCCGCCGATGGCCATGAGGACATCGGGCTGGAAGGAACGCACGAGCCGGAGGAGGCGGAAGAGCCGCAGCGGATACTCCGCGTACAGCCCGGCCTGGCTCGAGGCGGCCCGGGAGAGAACGACGTGGTCCAGGCCGTGGAGGCGCAGCAGCCGCAGGGTCACGTCCTTGTCGCGGGCGGAGACACGAACGTCGTGCCCCCGCGCCCTCAGGGTCTCGATGACGCCACGGAAGAAGTGGACGTGCGCGGGGTGCCCGACATCCACGAGGAAACGCACCGCCCCTACTTCAGTTCCTTGTTTCTTTCCATGTCCATCCAGAGAGCGAACAGGATGCTCTGGATGCCGGAGTTGAGACAGACCGCGGCGAAGATGGCGGACACCGCGCTGATCGGGCCCACCGCGAAGCGAAGGTACGCGAGGTAGCCCCCGAAGAGCAGAGAGCCCCCGGTCAGGAGAAGGCCGAAGAACAGGAAGAAGATCAGGGGATGGAAGTCCCGGATGATGTACTTCTCCTTCATCCTCCAGAAATAGCAGCGGAACAGCAGCCAGGAGATGGTGGGGATGACCTTGTGGAGGCGGATGCCCGAGACCTCGCCCACGTTGTACACCGGCTTGATGGGGACGTCCCGGACCCGGAAATCGTAGTTGTTCAACTCCACCAGCAGGTGGTTGGGGAAACCGTAGCGCGGGTAGAGGCGGCGGAGCTGGAGCACGGCCAGGGCCTCCGCGGTGATCACGGTGTAGCCGGTCTGGGAGTCGGCGACGTGCCAGTATCCGGACGCGATCTTGGTCAGCAGCGAAAGCACCGCGTTCCCGATGTAGCGGGTGCGGGGAATGAGCTTCCAGGCCTCGCCGGTGATGAGGCGGTTGCCCTTCGCGTAGTCCACCTCGCCCCGCGCGCAGGGGCCCAGGAGCTTGGGAAGGTCTTCCGGGTCCATCTGGGCGTCGCCGGCCATCACCGCGATGAGGTGCTTCTCGGCCGCGATGCGAAGGGCGGCTTCGTAACCGGTCACGATGGCCGCGCCCACGCCCTGGTTGTGCGCGTGCCGGATGACCATGAGCCGATTGCCGTGCTGGGACTTGAGCGCGTCCAGCCTCTCCGGGGTCTTGTCGGAGGAGGCATCGTCCACCACGATGATGTGATCGACGAACGCCTGGATGCCGTTCACCACGCGGTCGATGAGCAACTCCTCGTTGTGAGCAGGGACGACAACCGACACGAGATGTTCCTGGAACATGGGAGCCTTCGGCGAGTCTATTTCTTCACGAGCCGAAAGACCCGGAAATCCTTCGCGTCCCGGTATTCGAGAACGAGATCGAGCCGGGGCTCGCCACTTTCGGGGGTCGGTGTATCCACCGGCGGATCCGGCTCGCCGGGACCGAGGAAGAGATGGGTCACGGAAAACGCCTCCGCCAATCGCGCCACCGGTTCTCCGCGCCGCGTCGTCTCGGCCAGTCGCGCTCGACGGAACGGCTCGGGGAGCGGCGACGGGGCGGCTCCGTCCGCGAGCGGCGGGAAAAGGACGCGGCGCCCGGCGAGGGCGGCGATCGGCGCGCTGTAGGCGGGCGATGCGAGCACCACGCTCGTGGCCGGGACATTCCGCTCGATCCATTCCAGGGGCCTCCGCAGTGCGGAGTTGTCGCCCCTCGATTCGTCGAACCCGGCCACGGTGCCGCGCGGATCCCACCAGAGGAGGCCGCTGCCGCAGAAGACACAAAGAAGGAGGAGGGCCTCGGCGCGCCGCGTCCGGACCGGCGCATGGAGGGCCGAGCGCAGGGCGGCCCGCAGCGGCGAGGCGAGCGCGATGGTCGCGCCGACGAGAAGGGCCGCGGCCGCGCCGGGCGCGACGCCCCCCCCGAGGGCGCGCGCGAGCACGGCCCCGGCGATCCAGGCCGCGGCGACGCTCCACCGGACGCGGTGAAACGCCCTTGCCGCCTTCGGTCCGCGGGCCGCCAGCGCGACCATTCCGGCGAGGGCGCCGGCGACCACGAGAGCGGCGGGGCGCAGCAGCATCGAGCCAAAGGGAGCAGAGCCCGGCCACAGGCCGCCTCCGAGCGCGATGCAGGCCGCGAAGGCGGCAGTGGCGCGGTTCTTCAGGAAGGCGAACGGCAACACGGTCAGGAGTCCGAGAGTCAGAAGGGTGGACAACTGGGGAACGAGAACCACCACCGAAAAGGGAACGCCCGCCGAGGCCAGGGACGAGACCATGGAGGTCCCGGGCTCGGTGCCGACCACGAACCCGCCCTGCTTCGGCTCCGCGCGCGCGTTGACCCCCGCCTGCGCCCAATCCTCGGTCAGCGCCGGATCCGTGCCAAGCCCCAGGGGCGACGAGATCTGAACCAGCCAGTAGCCAAGCCCCAGGAATCCCCCCAGGCTCAGAGTCAGGAGGGCGAGCCTGGGTCTTTGACGCGCCCAGGCGATCGCGGCCAGGAGGGCGAAGGCGACGAGCGCGGCCCGGAGCGCCGGGACCGCGGCCTCCTGGCCGGCGACCAGACCGAGGGCGCCCAGGCCGCGGTCGTGCATCATGGGAGATCCTCGTATCGGACCTTGAAGATCATCACCCGGGCGTGGGCGAATTCCCGGTCGTACACCGGCACGAGGTAGGCGCGGGCGGCGAGCAGATCGAGGGTGATCTCCGGCGCCTGATCCATTGGAAACGACGTGGCCAGGACGAACTGAATCGAGTAGCGATCACGGCCCTCGGCCAGCAGGGAGCGCGGGCCGTCGCGGAGCAGCGCATTCTCGACCTCCATGCGTTTGAGGTGATCGTTCGGGAGGTTGAGCGCATCGGAGATCAGCACCCGCCGAGCGCCATACGCCGCGATCCATCGCGCGTAGTTCCGGTCCCCGGCGAACACGGCGTCGGGCGGCGTGTTGTTTCTCACGAAGCGGGTGGGCTCGGCGATCCAGTCGGGCAGCGGCTGGCGCGCGGCCACGAAGTACTGGTCCATCGTCCCGGGGTCCCACCAGGCCGGAAGCAGAGAGGGAAGGAGGAGGACGAGCGCCATGGCGGCCGCGACCGCGCTGCGCCCCGCCGCGAGGGGGCTTCGATTCTCCCGGATCCGGCCCAGGATCAGGAGCATGGCCCGGAACATCCCGACCCCCGCGAAGAGGCCGGTCCAGAACCGGCACCAGTAGAACGCCTCATCCTGCTCGCGGGCCTGGCCGAGGAGGCCCAGGACCGGGAAGAGTTGCCACACGAGGTGAGATGCCAGCCACTGGCTCGCGAGGATTCGACCGAACCGGCCGTCCTTGCCATAGGAACTCCACGCGCCGAACGCGCTCAGCAGAAAGAGCGCGCCCAGCCGCAGCGGCCCTTCGAAGGGTCTCTCGGAGAAGGGTGAAACCCGCAGCGAGGCGTCGCCCTCGAGAAGCAGAGGGTAGGCCAGCGCGAGCATGGCCAGGTACGGGCTCACGATCAACAGGTTCACGCCCACCGCGGTTCCGACATCGATGGCATCCTTCATCCGCTCGCTTCGGCGGGTCAGCCACGACAGGGCCGCGAACACGGCGAAGCCCGCGACCACGAGAGCCATGTGAATGACGAAGGCCCATCCGACGAGCTGAAGGACGAACCCCGCGACCAGCCGGGTTCTCCAGGTGCCGGCGCGAGCCAGGGCGAGGGCGGCGAACGGAGCGAGGACGAGGCCGAGGGCGTGGTTGGGCTTCAGGAGGAAGGTGAGCGCCCACGGATTTCGAAAGGGCCCGGCGAAGTCACCGGGCACGGCGATGAGGAGGAGTGCTCCGAGGGCGGCGAACGCGGCCTCGACGTTCCGGTGTTCGGATGGCTCCATGCCCCGGATCCAGCAGGAGCGAAGGGAGAGCAGGAGGGCGAGACCCGCGAGCAAGGGAGCCCACTGGAAGACCAGGTTCACCCGATCGACGTTGAAGCCGGAGGCGAGGGCGACGAGAAGCGGCCAGACCGGTTCGAAATGAAGGTGATGGACCTGGGAGGTGTGGAGGGGCGAGAAGCCCAGGGCCACCACGTTCGCCCAGCCGAGGTGATTCTCGCGGTCCATGCTGCCATTGGCGCCGTACACGCTGGGGAGGGGGAACATGGTGGCGAACCAGGCCAGGAGGTGGCCGGTCGCCGCGATTCCCAGCACGATCCGGCCGGCGCGCCGATCATCCGCGCCCCGGGTCAGAAGCGCCGCGCCCAGCAGGGCCGCGACCGTGAAGACGAGTCGCGCGGCGGCGAGCCAACGGTCGACGTCCATCCCGTCGAGGTTGAAGCCGAAGAGGTTCAGCACCGCACCATCATCGAGTGGAACTTAGCACCGGCCCGCCCGCGGGTTCGGTCGATCATTTCTGCGACAATCAAGCGGATGTGCGGCATTGTCGGCGTTGTGACTCGCGATCCGACCCGTCTGCGTGACATCGGGCGAATGACCGAGGCGATACGTCATCGCGGCCCCGACGATGAGGGGTACCTTTTCGTCGACAGCCGGACGGGCACGGTGTGTCCAGGCCGCGGCCGGGATACCCATCGAGACGCGCCGGGAGCGGATCTGGCCGCGATCGACACCGCCCCCTTCGACGTCGCGTTTGGCCACCGGAGGCTCTCGATCCTTGATCTCTCGGTGGGCGGACATCAGCCCATGGCGTCGCGGGACCGCCGGTACTGGATCACCTACAACGGCGAGATCTACAACTACATCGAACTGCGGGCGGAACTCGAGGGCCTGGGCTTCCGCTTCTCGACCGCTTCCGACACCGAGGTCCTGATCGCGGCCTGGGAGACCTGGGGCGCCGCGGCCCTGCCGCGCTTGAACGGAATGTGGGCCTTCGCCCTCATCGACCTGCGGGAGCGCCGCCTCGTTCTGTCGCGTGACCGGTTCGGAGAAAAGCCCCTCTTCTACCGGCACGACCGGACCGCGTTCGCCTTCGCGTCGGAGATCGGGGCCCTCAAGGCCGGCGGGTGGATCCGGGGCGTGGACGAGCAGGTCCTTTCCTCCTTCCTGAGCCAGGGCGTGGTCGATGAGGGCGAGAGGACCTTCTTCGACGGCGTCACCCGCGTTCCGCCGGGAGGCACGCTCGTGCTCGATCTCCGGAGCTTCGACCTGGCCGCGTCCCGCTCGTACTCCCTTCCCCTGGAGGGCGGCGCCGAGCCCTCGGTCGAGGAATTCAGGGACCTTCTGGATGATGCCATCCGCATTCGACGGCGCAGCGACGTCCCGGTGGGCACCTGCCTTTCGGGCGGGCTCGACTCTTCCGCGATCACCGCGCTCTCGTCGCGGCAGCTGAAGGGCGCGGGCGACTATCACGCGTTCTCCGCGTTGTACGCGGACGCCGGGCTATCGGAGGCGCCCTTCGTGAAGGACGCGGTTTCCGCGACCGGAGTGATCGACCATGTGATCACTCCCGACGGCGCCGGATTGCGCGCCGACCTGGTGAGTTTCATCAAGACCCAGGGCGAACCCACCCCTTCCCTTGGCGCCTACACCCAGTATTGCGTGGCCCGCGCGGCGGCCGCCGCCGGGGTCAAGGTTCTTCTCGACGGGCAGGGCGCCGACGAACTCCTGGCGGGCTACCACTACCAGGCGGGGCCGTATCTGGCCGAGATCTGGAGCCGCCGCGGTCCCCTCGCGGCCGCGGGAGAGATCCGGGCCCTGGCCCGGAACATGTCGCGCACGCCCCTGTGGCTGGGCGCGCTCGCCGCCTACCATCGTTTCCCCTGGCCCGCGACGGCGCGGTCGCTCATTCGCGCCCGAGGCGCCTCGCACGCGGTGCTTCCCGAAGGCGCGCTGGCCCCGGATTTCCGCGCGCTTGCCCGGGCGGGGCTCAAGCACCAGCCGAGCCGGAGCATCGATGACGAGCGGCGGCTCAGCCTGGGGGTCACGAGCCTTCCCGCGCTGCTTCGCTACGAGGACCGAAACACCATGCGCTTCGCGGTCGAGGCGCGGCTGCCCTTTCTGGATTTCCGGGTGGTCGACGCCGGCCTGCGGTTGTCTTCGGCCTCGCTCTTCCGCGGCGGCTGGACGAAGTCCATTCTTCGCGATGCGGTCTCCGGTCTCCTGCCCGAGTCCATCGTTCGCCGGAAGGACAAACTCGGCTTCGCCACGCCGGACGCGCGTCTGCTGCGCGAGGCCTTCCCCGTGGTGCGGGAGGCGCTCATGGATTGCGGCGACCTCGACGGCCGCCTCGATCGAGGCTTCGTGCGGGAGCGGCTCGCGGAAGGAGAGGCGCTCGCGGATCGGCCCTTCCTGGCGCGGTGGTGCGCCTCCGCGATCTGGCTTCGCGAGTGTCTCCGTGCCTGAGGCTCGGAGCGCGGCGCCCCCGAGGTGCCTCTTCGTCATCAACGACCTGGCGCGCGCCGGCGCGGAGAAGCAGGCGAGTCTCCTCGCCCTCGGGCTCCGCGAGCTCGGATGGTCGGTGTCCTTCGTGCTGATCAAGGAGCGAAACGACTTCGCCGATCCCCTGGCCGCCGCCTCGATTCCAGTGGCCGCGCTCCATCGGCGCGGTCCGTTCGACCAGGGAATAGTCGGGCGACTCCGCCGCGTGATCGCGGAGTCGTCACCGGATGTGGTCGTGTCCTTCCTCTTCCTGGCAAACCTGCTCACCGTCCTGGCCTCGCGCTCCCTGAAGAACCGCCCGAAGGTGGTGGTTTCGGTTCGGGAGTCGTACCAGCGCAACCATTCCGCGATCCATCGGCTGATCGCGCGCCTGGCGCATCGAAGCGCCGACCTCACCATCGTCAATTCGATGAGCATCCTCCGCGAAGAGGAGGCCGGGTTTCCGAAGACCGCCCGGATCGTCCACCTCCCGAACGCGGTGGTTCCAAGGCCAGAGGACCCTGTGCCCTGGCCCGCGTTCGGCGCGCGGGGCGGAGGGCTGGTCGTGTCCGTCGGACAACTGGCCCCGGTCAAGGGCCATCGCATCCTGATCGAGGCCTTCGCTTCGGTCGCCGGGGCGAACCCCGACGTCCGCCTCGCGCTGGTCGGCGCGGGACCCGAAGAACCGGGTCTCCGGGCCCTTGCCCTTGCCCGGGGCGTCTCGGATCGCGTCCTTTTCATTGGGCACCAGGAAGACCCGCTCCCGTTCATGGCCGCCGCGGATCTCTTCGTCCAGCCCTCCCTGTCCGAGGGCATGTCGAATTCCCTGATGGAAGCCATGTCCCTCGGCCGCTGCATCGTGGCCACCCGGGTCGGGGCCGCGCCGGATGTGCTCGAGGACGAGGTGCATGCGCTGCTGTGTCCGCCCACCGCGGCAGGCCTGGCCGCGGCCCTGAACCGCGCCCTCGGAGATCCGGGCCTTCGCGATCGACTGGGCGAGGCCGCCCGGCGGCGGTCGCGGGACTTCTCCATCGATCGCATCGCGGGAGAGTTGGACGCCCTTCTGCGCGACGCGGTTCGGCGGCGCTAAAGGCGGGTGGACCGGCGGTCAACCCCCTTCCACCACCTCGGTGAACCACAACTCGAGGCACAGCAGCGCCCAGAGCCGGAAGCCATGCGACTCGCGGCCGGAGGTGTGATCCGAGATCATCCGCTCCACCCGGGCCGGGTCGAACAACCCCCGTTGGCGCGCCCGCTGCGAAAGAAGCGTGTCGCGTACCATGGGCTGGAGCTCGCCTTTGAACCAGGCGCCGATCGGGATGGCGAATCCCATCTTGGGCCGGTCGATCACCGACGCGGGCAAGTGCCTTCGCGCCAGGGCCTTGAGGACGAGCTTTCCTTCAGAGAAGTTGCTGGAAATACCTTCCGGAATCCGCAGCGCCCACTCCACGAGTTCATGATCGAGAAGAGGAGACCGTCCTTCGAGGGAGTTCGCCATGGTCGCGATGTCGACCTTGGTCAGGATGTCTCCGGGCAGGTAGGTCATGGCATCGCAGTACTGGAGGAGTCTCACTCCAACCGGTTCGCCTGATTCGGCCATGAACGAGTAGAGCCACTCGTAGGAGTCGATCGCATCGACTTCCTGGCGCATGTCGTCGGTGTAGAGCCCTCTCTTCTCCTCCGGAGAGAAGTACGACATCAACCGGGCGTAGCCCTGGCGGGGATTGTGTCCGGCTCCGGCGAACGCGCGTCGAGCCCTCAGGGGAAGGGCGCGCCACTGGGCCAGGGCGCGGGCCGCGGGGGCTATGGGCATCAGGAGGCGGGCGAGCTTGAAGTAGGGGAGCGCCCGGTAGCGGTCGTAGCCCGCGAAGAACTCGTCCCCCCCGTCCCCATTCAAGGCCACGGTGACATGCTCGCGGGTGAGCTTCGCGAGGTAGTACGAAGGCAGCGCCGATGAATCGGCATACGGCTCCCCGTAGTGCCGCACCAGTTTCGGCAGAACCTCGGCGGCATTCGACTTCACCACGAACTCGTGGTGGTCCGTCGCGTACCGTTCCGCCACCGCGCGGGCATGCGGGAGTTCGTTGAAGCCGCTCTCCTCGAAGCCGATGGAGAAGGTCTTCACCTTCGTGAACTCGGACATCAGGGCGACGATGAGCGACGAGTCGACGCCGCCGGAGAGAAAGGCGCCGAGGGGAACCTCGCTCATCAGGCGCTTGCGCACCGCCTCCTTGAGCCGCCGTTCGGTCTCGTTGACCGCGTCTTCCATGGTGAGGTCGAGCCGCGGCCCGCAGTTCGGCTGCCAGTACCTCGAGACCTTCGCCTTCCCGCCCTCGAAGACCAGGACATGCGCGGGCGGGAGCTTCCGGATCGCCTTGAACCCCGAGGCGGGGGCGGGAACGTACTGGTAGGTCAGGCAATCGTGGATCGCTCTTCGGTCCACGTCGCGCGACACCCGCGGGTCCGCGAGGACCGCGGAGAATTCGCTGCCGAAGGTGATCCGGCCCTGCGACTCCGCGTAGGCGAGCGGCTTCTTGCCGAGCCGGTCGCGGCCGAGCAGGAGGCGCTGCCGGTCTTCGTCCCAGATGGCGAAGGCGAACATGCCGTGGAGATGCTTCGGAACATCGTCGCCCCACTGCTCGAAACCGTGGACGATGGTCTCCACGTCGGAGTGCGTCTTGAAATGGTGGCCGAGCCCTTCGAGCTCGCGGCGAAGGTCGAGGTAGTTGTAGATCTCGCCGTTGGCCATGACCTGGATCCGGCCGGTCTCGTTGGCGATCGGCTGGGCGCCGCCCGCGACGTCGATGATCGACAGCCGGCGAAACGAGAACCCCGCGCGCCCGAACACTTCGACCCGGCCGTCATCGGGGCCCCGATGGGTGATGGCCTGCCCCATCCGCTCCAGAAGCTCACGCGAAGGAGCCCCCTCCGCTTCGACGACACCCGCGATTCCACACATGGAAAGGCGAGGTTACCTTCCGACGGGCGGGCTACCCGAACATCAGGACGAAGGCCACCTTGCCCGCGAGGTACACGGCCCAGGGGATCAAGACACCCCACACCCCGGTGCTCAAGCCGCGCTTGCCCGCGACCGCGAATCCGGTGGCGAAGAGGAACAGGGTCCACAAGGAGAAGAGATCAAAGCTGGAGAGCAGGCTCCAGAGCCACCGGGACATGCTGCCAACCTCGAAGAAGATGGTGGGATTCGCCTGGATGATCTGGTTGGGGTCGACATTCCAGTCGCCCTTGAGCCAGAAGACCAGCAGCATGATCGGGGTCTGGATGAGCCCCAGGGCCGCGAAGGTCCAGACCACGGTCGCGAAGGACCGCATGAAGGACACGTCCGCGGCCATGAAGAACCGGAAGATGAACATGAAGAGGCCGGCGAGGACGAGGTCGATCAGCACCGGCGCTATGAACGGGGCGATGCGTCCCCAGGTCCGCATGAATCGAGCCTGGGTGTTGATGATCTGCTCGACCTGCTCGGCGGGCATCTGCTGGATTCTCGTGTTCTGCTCCATCTGCGCTTTCATGAACTCCCGCGCATCCATCTTCTCCAGCCAGATCGAAGTGAAGAGCACGCCCATCGCGATCTGAAGCAGAAGGGCCATCCACACCCGCGGCTTCACGAAGATCTTCGAAAAGGTCTCCGTGGGCTCGAAGTAGAGGTTGAACAGGTTCCCGAGGAACGAACCGGAGTCCGCGGGAGGCGCTTCGGGGACGGCTGGAGTTTCGGTCACGAGGGTCTCCTCGCGGCTGAATCTACTCGTATCTGAGGGCGTCGATGGGGTCGAGCTTGGCCGCCTTGAGGGCGGGCCACAGGCCGAAGAAGAGGCCCACCGCGAGGGACGACACGAAGGCGGCTCCCACCCACTGCGGCTGGAAGGCCGCGGGGAAGGGCGAAAGCGCGTTGACGATGGCCGCGAAGCCGCCCCCGATGGCGATGCCGAGCAGGCCGCCCACGCCGGTGAGAGTCATGGCCTCGGTCAGGAACTGCCAGAGGATGTCGCGCCGCTTGGCCCCGAGCGCCTTGCGAATGCCGATCTCCCGCGTTCTCTCCGTCACCGAGACCAGCATGATGTTCATGACCCCCACCCCGCCCACCACCAGGCCGATGGACGAGATGGCGATCATCACCAGGTAGATGCCGCCGGTGATCTGGTTGTAGAGATCGGTGATCGCGTCCTGGGTGAAGACCGCGAAGGTGTCCTTGGCGAAGAACTTCAACCGCCGCTTCCGCCGCAGGGTCTCGCGGATCTGTTCCTCGGCCTGGGCCAGGCGTTCCGGCGAGACCGCCTTGACGTCGGCCGCGTAGCCCTGGAGCCCCTGGAAATTCTGGGGCGGGAGGCTCTTCAGGGGCACGAGGATGAAATTGTCGCGGTTGATGAACAGGAACTTTCCCTGCCGCTCGGTCACCCCGATGACCCGGAACTTCCGTCCGTCGATGGAGAGTTCCTTGTCGATGGGGTCGAGACCGGGGAAGACCGCGTCCACGATCTCCGGGCCGATCACCGCCACCGGCGCCGAGCGCGCGGTCTCGCTCTCGTTGAAGAAGCGACCGCGCTCCACGAAGATGTTGTGCACGCCCTCGTAGTCGGGGGTGCTGCCGAAGACCTGGGCCGCGTTCACCCGCAGGTCCTTGTACTTGATCATGTCGGCGCGCACGAATTCGAGCGGGCTGATCTGGGCCACGTAGGACAGTTCGCGGATGGCCTTGACCTCGTCGTCGGTCAGCAGCTTGCGCCGCCGTCGCTCCTCCGCGGGGAGATTCTCCCCGGGCTGGAACGGCCGGATCAGAAGGAAGGCCGACCCGAGCTTGTTGAGCTGGGAGGAGAGCGAGTTATTGAGACCCGCGATGATCGAGGAGACCACGGACACCGTCATGATGCCCATGACCACGCCGAGGATGGTGAGGGCCGCGCGCATCTTGTAGGAGACGAGCGAGGAGAGGCCCATCTTGACCGCCTCGAAGAAGCCGAACAGCGCGATCCGGAAGGCTCCTTTGCGGGCCATGGCTACTCGCTCCTCAGGGCGACCACGGGGTCGAGGGCGGCCGCGCGCGAGGCGGGATAGATGCCGGCCACCAGGCCCACCACGGTGGACGAAACCACCGCGATGGCCACCGCCCAGAGCTGGACGGGGGCGGAGAACTCGTCACCCACGAAGCCCGACATCACCTTGCCCACCACGAAGGAGAAGAGCGACGCCGCGACCACGCCCAGGAGCCCTCCCACCCCGGTGAGAAGCACCGACTCGACGATGAACTGGCTCTGAATGTCCCGGCGTCGGGCGCCCAGCGCCTTGCGCACGCCGATCTCCTTGATGCGTTCGGTCACCGACACCAGCATGATGTTCATGACCACCACCCCGCCGACCAGCAGGCTGATCCCGGTGACCACGAGGGTCACCACGTAGATTCCCTGGGTCGCGCTGTTCCACAGGTCCATGACGCTCTCGCCCGTCTCGATGCTGAAATCGTCGGGGTCGGTGTAGGCGAGGTGGCGGCGGTTGCGCAGGGCGAGCCGCGCCTGGTCCTGGGCCTGCTCGAACACCGCCATGGACTGGGCCTCGACCTGGATGGTGACCGAGCGCCGCGATCCGAAGGCCTTGCGGAAGGCGGTGATGGGCACCCACACGAAGGTGTCCTGGCTCTGGCCGAAGACCTTGCCCTTCTTCTCTCCCACCCCGACCACCCGGAACCGGTTGCCGTCGATGATGACTTCCTTGCCGATGGGCTCGGCGTTCGGAAACAGCGCGTCCACCACGTCGGTTCCGATCACCGCCACCGGCCGGGCCGATTCGATGTCGTCGTTGATCAGGTGCCGGCCCAGCATGAGATCCCGGATCGCGCCGATCCGCGAGTAGTTCTCGGTGATGCCCATGACCTGGACGCCTTCGTGGCGGACCGAGCCGTACTTCACGGTCCGGCCCGTGACCAGCAGGCCGCCGACCTCGGAGCAGTAGGTGCAGGCCTCCTTGATCAGTTCGATGTCGCGCAGGACCAGGTCCTTGCGCTTGTTGAACTCGCGGAACTGATCGAAGGAGACGATGATGTCGGGAAATTTCTGGACGGTGAAGCTCTTGGTTCCGAGGGCCAGGACCTTGTCCGCCATGTACCGGTCGAGCCCGTCGGTGATCGCCACCACCGCGATCACCGAGGCGATGCCGATGACCACCCCCAGGATGGTGAGCACGGATCGCAGCTTGTTCGCCTTCACCGAGGCGATGGCGATACTGATGGCTTCACGAAACGGCATCAGGTGCGCTCCTTGACGAAGACCGGGCCGGCGGGAGGCTTGGGCCTCAAGCCTTCTTCGGACTCAGTTCGTCGCTCGCTATCTTGCCATCGCGGATCATGATGACCCGATGCGCGTGCTCGGCGATGTCCCGTTCGTGGGTGACCAGGATGATGGTGTTTCCGGCCTCGTGCAGGCGTTCGAACAGGCGCATGATCTCCTCGCCCGTGGTGGAGTCGAGGTTACCGGTGGGCTCGTCGGCGAGCAGGATCGCGGGGCCCATGACCAGGGCGCGGGCGATGGCGACGCGCTGCCGCTGGCCGCCCGAGAGCTCGTTGGGCTTGTGGCTCATGCGGCTGCCCAGCTCGACCTTCTCGAGGGCCTGGCGGGCCCGGTCCATGCGCTCGCTCTTGGAGATGCCCGCGTAGACGAGGGGCAGTTCGACGTTTTCCAGAGCGGAGGCGCGGGGGAGCAGGTTGAAGGTCTGGAAGACGAAGCCGATCTCCTTGTTGCGGACCTCGGCGAGGGCGTCGTCGCTCATCTTCGACACCAGCTGGTTCCGCAGGTAGTACTCGCCCTGGGAGGGGGTGTCGAGACAACCGATGAGATTCATGAGGGTCGACTTGCCCGAGCCTGAGGGGCCCATGATGGCGAGGTACTCGTTGGGCTGGATCTCGAAGGACACGCCGCGGAGGGCGTGGATCGTTTCCTCGCCCATCTGGTAGGTGCGCCAGAGATCGACGCACCGGATGATCGATGAGGCTTCGCTTACGGCCGTCACTTGGCGGCCTTGTTCTTGGATTGATCCTCGAACTTGATCTGAGCGTCGTTGCGCAGGGTCCTCAGGGTTCGATAGGAACCGATGACGATGTCCTCGCCGTCCTTCACGCCTTCGGTGATCTCGATGTCGGTGTCGCCGACGATGCCGGTCTTCACCGCCTTGAAGACGGCCTTGCCGGCCTGGACCACGAAGACGCCTTCCTTCTCCTCGAGCTTGGCCGTGCGCGTGGGCGCGTTCTGGCCGTCGCTGGGGCCGGTCTGACCGATGGCGGGATCCACGACCTTGCCGTCCTTGTCGACCTGCCGGACCACCACGGCCTGGATGGGCGCCGCGGTGACCCCCTCGCGGCGCGCGGTGATGACGTCGGCGGTGGCGTTCAAACCCGGGCGCAGGGTGGCGGGCGGGTCCTTGAGCGTCACCGTGACCTTGAAGTCCTTGGCCTGGTTGGAATTGTTCACGTTGGAGCCGGTGGCGGCGGCGCCGCGCGGAATCGCCGAAGAGCCGATCTCGGTGACCTCGCCCTTGATGATCGAACCCTCGAGGGCGTCGACGCGCACCTCGGCGGTCTGCCCGAGGGCCAGGTTCCGGATGTCCGTCTCGTCGACCAGGATCTCGACTTCCATCACCGAAAGATCCGCGACCACGCAGATGACGGTGGGGGAGAAGCTCTGGGCGCCGATGACGGTCTCGCCTTCTTCCTTCTGCAGACTGGTGACGACACCGTCCATGGGCGCCATGACAGTGGTCTTGCCGAGGTCGTCCTGGGTGGTGGCCACCACCGCGGCCTGCTGGGCGATGCGCTTGCGCTGCGACTCGACCGCGGCCTGCTTCATCTTGAACTCGGACTCGGCCTGCTCGAGGACCTGGTCGGAAACCAGCTTGTCCGCGTGCATCTTCTTCTGGCGATCGAGCGACTGCCGGCTCAGTTCGAGGTCGGCGAGGGTGCGATCCAGGTCGGACCGGGAAGCCGCGAGGCTCGCTTCGGACTGGCGGGCGCCTTCTTCGTAGCGCTTGGCGTCGATCCGGGCCAGGATCTGGCCCCGCTTCACCCGGTCGCCTTCCTTGATCAGCAACTGCACGATCCGGCCGGCCACGTCGGAGGAGACGTTCACGAACTTCTTGGGGCGGATCTCTCCGGAGGCGGAGACCTTCGAAACCAGGTCCTTCTTGCCGACTTTGCCGGTCTGGACCTCGATCTTCTTCCCGCTGGCCCGGGCCACGCTGCCGGCGATCACGCCCCCGATCACCACGAGCGCTCCGATGAACAGCGCGATTTTCTTGCCCTTCGACATGAAACCTCCAGAATTGCCGGCCAGCTAGCAGTCTCCCGGAGAAACCTTAAGAAACTCCAGCGACCGTGGACGGGACCTGCCTGTCGTCCAACAGTGTGAATACGGAACGTGTCACGGTTAAGTTCCGAGCGGGTTATCTTACGTTCCCCCATGGACATGGACCAAGACCGCAAGGAGACCGCGCCCGGCGCCCGCGGGCGCGTCGAGTCGATCCAGATTTCTAACGGCGGCGTGCCCAAACACAACGTCGCCTCGGCCATCGAGGTGACGGCGGGCGGATTGGCGGGAGATCGGCAGCGGGACCTTCGCTTCCACGGTGGGCCGGATCGGGCCGTGTGCCTCTTTTCGCAGGAACAGATCGACTCTTTGCGCAACGAGGGCCATCCCATCGACCGGGGGACCACGGGTGAGAATCTCACCATCTCCGGGCTGGACTGGAAACTCGTGCGTCCCGGGAGCCGCTTGATGGTCGGAGAGGTGACGCTCGAGATCACCGCGCCCGCGCATCCGTGCCGGAACATCGCGGGATCGTTCGCGGATGGAGATTTTTCGAGGCTTTCCGCGAAGATTCACCCGGGAACCGGCCGGATGTACGCCCGGGTCCTCACCCCGGGGATGATTCGGCCCGGGGAACCCGTCACCGTGCAGACCTGACGGGGGCTGTCCTCGGTTTCCTCCTCCTGTCATCGACGCGGGACAACTCGGACCGCCAGGACTCCCTTCCGGGTACCGGGCCCGGGCACAGGGTTTGCTACGGTTCAGGGCGGCAGGGTCTCTTCCAGAGCCTGCCGGTGAGGTTTCAGCCATGAAGACACTAAAAGTCATCGGAATGGTCCCCCTGGTCCTGATCGCCGCGACTGCGTTCTCGCAAGGCGACAATCGTGCCGTTCCCCGGGGCGGAGGTGGCGGCGGCGGTTCTTCCGCGGGCTCGGCGGGCTCCCGGCATACCGGGGGCGGAGGTGGCGGAGCCCCGCAGGGCGGAGGTGGCGGTGCTTCGGCAAACGCTCCCCGCGGCGGCTCGTCGGGCGGAGGCGCCTACCAGTCGGGCGCCGAGGGTCGACGGCCGCGCCCGGGCACGGGCACGGGCAACCGCGACTACTACGGCAACGAGTACAGCCACTACAACGGCCGCTACGGCTATTACGGGTACGGCGGCTACTACGGATACCCCTATTACTACAGCCCGTATGCCTATTGGGGCTATCCGGGCTACGGGTGGGGCTATGGGCTTGGCTATGGCTACGGTTATGGCGATTACTACGGCTATTACCCCGCGCCCTACTATGGCGGCGGCGGCGGCACGTATCGCGAGACGAACGTCGCGCAGATCCGAACCCTGGTCGATCCGCCCAAGACCCGGGTCTATGTCGACGGTTACTACGCGGGCGTCGCGGATGATTTCGACGGCATGTTCCAGCGCCTGACCATTTCCCCCGGCCGTCACGACATCACCCTGAAGCTCGAGGGATATGCCTCGCACACCTACTCCGTCTACGCCGGCGGCGCCGATACGATCAAGCTTCGCTGGGACATGGTGAAGGGCACGGGCGAGACCCGGGAGACCGTCGGCGAGGAATTCGAGCGCCGCTTGCCGGAGGCCCGCGACCCCGCTCGCGAACCTCAGCCGGCCGAACCGTCCGCGGCCCGACCGGAACCCGGCCGCGAGGTCGATTCCGAGCGCGCCGCTCCGCCCTCGATTCAGATGCCCCAGGCCGGCCGCGGCGAAATCCTCTTCGACATCCTGCCTCTCGACGCCTCCGTCTACATCGACGGCGAATTCCACGGCAAGGCGTCCCAGGTGACGCGGGTCCCGCTTCCCTTCGGTCGCCACCGCGTCGAGGTGGTCCGTCCGGGCTATCTCACCGAAGAGACCGAGATCAACGTCGACGCCGACGGCCGCAAGGTCGTGGTCAAGCTCGACCGCAGGTAAGGCCCAGATCCAAAGCCGGCCCCTCGGGGCCGGCGCGCCGCTCTACTGCGAGCCCGCCGCGGTCGCGAGAATCGGGCCCGTGGGGGCGGGCACGCCCAGGAGCGAGCGGTAGAACTCTCCGGCCACCGCCGAAGCGGCGGCCCCGTTCCCCCCGCGCACGAAGGCCACGACCACCATTTCCGAACGCGGGTAGCCGAGGGACGACGCGAACCAGCCGACGCCCGAGCACGACCCGGTCTTACCGGAGGCGACGAAGCCGGGGTCGAAGGCGCGTTGAGCGCTCCCCTCCGTCACCGAAGAGAAGAGTCCGGGCGCGAGCAGAGCCAGGGTGGGAGGCGCCGAGAGACGCGATCGTTCCCGCGCCTTGACCGCCTGCGGGCCCGCGAACTGAGGCTCGTTGATCACGCCTCCGTTCACCAGGGCCGACATGAGAACCGCGAGCTGCATCGCCGAGGTCTTGACCCCCTGGGCGTGGGACGACATATGACCGACGCCGAGGCTTGGAATCCGGGACGGGATGACACCCGCAGTCTCGCCCGGCACGTTGACGCCGGTCACGGATCCGAGACCCAGCTTCTGCGCATAGGCGCGCACGGTCTCGAAGCCGAGGCGTTCACCCACCCACTCGAAGTACGGGTTGCAGGAGACCGCGAGCGCTCGCTTTAGATCGATGGGCCCATGGCCGGAGGCGATCCAGCAACCGTTCGTGCAATTGAAGCGGGACTCGGGCGTGATCACGCCTTCGGTGAGTCCGGCCACCGCCACCACCAGCTTGAAGACGGAGCAGGGCTGGTAGGCGGTGAGAAGGCCGGACTGGGGATTGCCGATGGTGAGGACACGGCCGGTCCAGGGATCCATGGCCACGAGGGCCACGTTCGATCGATTGTGGATGGCCGCCCGCGCCGCCTCTCCCACCTTGAGATCGAAGGCCGAGGCCTCCGGAGGGGTCAGGATCGAAACCGGGGCCCACCGCGCCGGCGCCTTCTTCCGGGCCTTGGGCGCCGCGAGCGCGTCGCCGCCCATCAAGGGCAGGAGGCAGGCGAGGGCCAGGATTCGCGACGGGTTCTTGCGGGGCATGGCGGTGAAGCAAGGAACCTATCACGACCCTGCGGGTCCCGGTTTCGCCGGGGCGGCGGTAAAATCCCGGTCCCGAAGCGACGAGTCCCCCGGGGCGGGGGTCCGGTTCGCCCCTTCGGGGCGTCGAAACCCGCGACTTTCTGCCCGCACTAGTTCAAAAGGAACTCCTCCATGAAACGCTTTGGTCTGGCCCCGGCCCTCCTCGCCCTTCTCGCCACGAACGCTCTCGCCGATCTCGACAAGAACGCGAAGAAGTGGGTCGAAGAAGTGCGGCCCATCATCCTGCCCGAGGAGGAGAAGGCCTACAAGGGCCTCAAGAACAATGCGGACGCCGCCGAGTTCCAGAAGATCTTCTGGGCCCGCCGCGATCCGGATCTCGACACTCCCGTGAACGAGTTCCAGGCCGAATACGTGAAGACCGTGGCCGAGGTCGACGCGAAGTTCAAGGTCGCGGGCCGGACCGGTTCGCAGACCGACTGCGGGCGGATCACCATCCTCCTCGGCGCGCCCGACGCGGTGAAGAAGGAGCAGACGGCTGAGGTGTCCTTCCGCTCTCCCGAGACCTGGACCTACAAGGACCGGCCCAACATGACTTTCAAGGGCGGCTCCATCGAAATTCCCCTCGACGGCACCTGCATGCTGCCCCAGGGGAATCGTTTCGCCGAGCAGCTGAATCGGCTCGCCGAGTTCAGGATCGTCCAGACCAACCTCTCCTACAAGTTCGATCCCAAGGGCGGGCTGGTCAAGCTCGTCGATCTGCTGCCGAAGCCCACTCCCGTCCAGGCTCTCCTGAAGGAGCCGCGCACCGACTTCCAGCTCGACGCGAAGCCGGTGATGGAGATTCGCTCGCAGGACGGAGCCTCGGTCTTTGTGGCCGGTCTCATCCAGGGCGACGCCTCGGGTCTGACCGTGACGGAGGCGGGCGGGAAGAAGGTCGCGAAGGTGGTGGTCTCGGTTCACACCACGGACAAGGAAGGCCGCGTCCTCAAGTCGATGGATCGCGACGTCACCGCCGATATCGTCGACAACAAGTTCGTTTCCGCCTTCGGCATGCCGCTGCGCCCGGGCGAGCACAACATGAAGATCGCCGCCATCGATCCCAAGACGAGCAAGGGCGCGGTGGCCCAGCTCGCGATCAAGACCCAGGACTACGGGGCCGAACTCACGCTGTCTCCGGTCATGGTTCTCGCCGACATCCAGGAAGGTGCGGTGCCCGCGAAGGACGACCCTCTCTTTGAATTCACCTTCGGCGCGACCCGGTTCGTGCCCCGATACGGGAATGTCTTCAAGAAGAGCGAAACCGTGACCCTTCTGGCCGCGATCTACGGGGCTCAGAAGGACGAGGCGGGGAAGATCTCGGTGACCGGCGGCTTCCAGATCGTCAAGGACGGCAAGACGATCGCCAAGGCCCCGGATCAGACCTACGAGGTCGAGCCCGCGACACCCTCAGCCGGTCCGGTGCCGCTCGGCGGCTACGCCCCGGGCAAGTACCTCGCTCAGCTTCGCCTGCGCGACAACGTGGCGAAGAAGGACCAC
>DAORUA010000002.1:0-36151 GCA_035432945.1 Vicinamibacteria bacterium
TGAGTTCTGCGCGGAGATTTTCTGGAAGAGGTCCTTAGTTCCTCACGGCACTCCGAGAGCGCCGTCGAGGAGACCGGCCGGCATTCCGACATCGACGCCGCCGCTGCGATTCGCGCGGGAGGCAAATGCTTCGATCCCGGCCAGGAGGTTGAAGGCCACCGCCCTGCCGGAGGCGTCGATCCGGCCGACCACCGCGCCGACCCAGTCTTCCTTCTTGAGGTCGGCCAGGGTGATGGCGGGCATCCGTTCCACGATGTCCTCCATGCCGCGGCCGCCGCGCGGACCGGAAGCGCCCGGGCTGCGCCCGCCCATGCCCATGGCCGGAGGAGCGCCCGGATTCTGGCCTCGCGCCTCCGCGGGCCGGGCTCCGGCCGGACTGGCTCCGGCCGGGGCGCCCATGCCTCCGCCCATGCCCATGCCAGGCCTCGCGCCTCCGCCGAACATCGCGGCCATTTCCGCGGGGATCCTTCGAATCGAAGCGCCGGGGACAAGGGAGATCGTGAACTTCTGGTTCGACTGGAGATCCTTGACGCTCAGCAGGCCGGTGGCCGGATCGATCTTCTCGATGGCGAGGGCCACGGTCTTGAAGGAACCGAACACCACGCGCTCGGCGGTGACCTGCTTGCCGTCCTCCGATCTCGTGCCCAGGACCCGGACCTGGTCAGCCGGGGCCATGTCCGCGATTCCGGCGGGCTTCGCATCGTCGAACTTCACCGAGGTGTCGGAGTAGCGGTGAAGGGTCGCCTTCTTCGCGTTCACGACCAGGGTGACGGGCGCCGCGGGCGCACCCGCGCTCGGGGTCGCGCGGTTGACGGTCTGGAGGATGAACTCGCCGTTGCCGGGATCGGCGGAGATCAGGGTTCCCGCGATGCCGCGCTCGCGCCAGGCGCGCTGCTCGCTCTCGTTTCGCGCCGCGAGATCGGTCTGGGCCATGACCACCACGCGGAGGGCGCCCTCGATCCGGCCTTCATTCCTGGCCCCGCCCCGAACGAGCACGCGGTCGCCGGCGGCGATGCCGTCGAAACCGATGGGAACCGCGTTCTGCAGCGACTTCTCACCCGGCGCCACCTTCATCACCGTGGCCTTTTCCGCGAGGGCGACGGTGAGACTCGCGCCATCCTCGACCTTCAACTTCAGGGTTCGAGCGGCGGCGTCCACCGATTCGACCTGACCGAGGACGCTCAGCGTCGGTGGGGCGGGGGTCTGGGCGAAGGTGGACGGACCCGCGAGGCTCAGGCTCAGGGCCAGACCGGCGATCCACGACGTCACAATCCTGTTCAAGCGCACACTCCATGAAGTAGACGAAGGCGAGGCCCAGGGTCCCCGGAGGCACCTTCTCATCCGCTCCTTAAGTAACGGTTAAGGCAGACTTTGCACTCCAGGCGCCGGGGGCGGTCTCGAGGTCGGTTTCCTGGGCTCCTAGGAAGAACGGAAACCGACCCATCATCTTAGACCGGGCGGCGGTCCCTTGGGTTGAGGACAAACTCCGCATCTCCCGTGACATGATCTCGACCGCATGAGCCACTCAGCGAGATACGACGCCATGGTCGAGAGGGTCCGCGCTCTCTACGACCGGAACCGACAGAAAGGCAGGGCTCCCTGGTGCGGTCACGACTACGACTTCGTCTGTCCGTCCACCGGGACCTATCCCTTCCAGTGGTTCTGGGATTCCTGCTTCCACGCCATCGTCCTCGCGCGCTACGACATGGATCGGGCGCGCTCGGAAATCCGCAGTCTGCTCAAGAACCAGCCGGATGACGGCTTCGTCGGACACGTGACTTTCTGGCAGCGCGAAGCCTTCGAGGAGATGCTCAAGGAATACTCGATCGCGTACCGCACGCCCTATCTGTCCGACTGCATCCAGCCGCCCCTTCTCGCGGAGGCTCTCTTCGCCATTTCGCGCGGCGTGGGCGGGGCCGCGGTGCGCGACGAACTGCTGCCGAAGGTGCGGCGCTACTACGACTGGATCGACCGCATGCGCGATCCTGATCGCGACGGTCTCATCGCCATTCTCCAGCCCGACGAGTCCGGGCTCGACCACATTCCCAAGTACGACCGGTATCTCGGCGTCACGAACCCCACCCGGGACGAATTCACCGCGGCCTGGCAGCGCGCGGTGGGCCCCTACGCGGAGATGCAGCGCGATCACGACAAGATGTTCGCGGCCGATCGCTTCGTGGTGGAGGACGTCCTGGTCAACACCATCTACGCGGAGAACGAGCGCGTGCTCGCCGAGCTGCACGAGGAGGCGGGGGACCGGGAGGCGGGCAAGGTCATGCGCGAACGCGCGGCGAAAACCACCGCGTCGCTCGTGAACAAGTGCTGGGACCAGGCGACGGGTCTGTTCTACGACCTCGCGGGGAGGCGCGAAGAGCTCCTGAAGGTCAGCACCGTGACTTCGCTCATGCCCATCCTCCTTCCCGATCTTCCCCGCGAGATGGCCGGGGCGCTCGCGAAGCACATCGCGAATCCGAAGGAGTACGCCGCGAAGTACCCCGTCCCCTCCACCGCGCTCAACGAACCGCTCTATATGGCGCCTTCGGACGGCCGCCCCGAACTGGATTCGAAGCTGCTGTGGCGCGGCCCGTCGTGGATCAACACCAACTGGTACATCGCCCGCGGCCTCAGGCGCCACGGCTTCGTCGACCTCGCCCGCGCCATCGAAGACAGGTCGGGCGAGCTCATCGAGAAGGGCGGCTTCCGCGAGTACTACGACCCCTACACGGGCGAGGGCTTCGGAGCCCACGCCTTCTCCTGGACCGGCCTCGTCCTCAACATGCTCGCCGACCACGAAGGAGTCGCTTGAAGAGGAACGCTCTCGCGGGCGCGCTCCTGGTCGCGTCGACGGCATTCGCAGCCGCCGAAGATGCCCCCCGCGTCATCAAGGCCCACTTCACCCCGAAACAGCAACAGGTCGATCGCTACGTCCAGGTGCCCTTCGACGTCACGCCGGGCACGACGCGCATCGACATCGAACTGAAGTACGACCGTTCGAACGGCGAGAACGTGGTGGACCTCGGCCTCCTCGAACCCGGCTCTCTCGAACTGGGCACCCGGGCCTTCCGCGGCTGGACGGGCGGGGAGAGAAGCGCGATCTTCGTGAGCGCCACCGATGCGACGCCGGGCTACTGGCCCGGCCCCATCCAGGCCGGCCGATGGAACGTCGGTCTCGGCCTCTACAAGGTCGGAGCCGCCGGAGTCGATGTCGAGGTCACGGTTCGCACCTCCGTAGCACCTCTGAGCGCGGCGATGCCCTCGTTGCCGGCCCGCGCGAAAGAGCCGATCCGCACCGGACCCGCCTGGTACTCGGGAGCCCTCCACGCGCACACCCACCACAGCGACGGCGCTCTTTCCGCGCAGGCCCTCGCGCAGAAAGCGCGAGCTGAAGGACTCGACTTCCTCGCCATCACCGATCACAACAACACCGCGTCCCAGCGCGAGATCATCGACGTTCCCGGCCTCCTCACCCTCCTTGGCGAGGAGGTCACGACCCCGGGCGGTCACGCCAACGTGTGGGGCCTCGGCGGCGCGCGCGACTTCGTCGACTTCCGCGTCTCGCCCGGTGATCCCGCGATCCACACCCTGTTCCGCGCGGCCGCTGGACGCGGCGCCCTCATCGGCATCAACCACCCGTACTCGGCCTGCGTCGCCTGTTCCTGGACTCACCCGGTGCCGGATGCGGTGAACACCATCGAGATCACGGGCCGCGAGCCCGCGGAGATCGTGAGAGCGGTCGCGTTGTGGGACATGCTGCTCACCGCGGGCCGCCGGGTGACCGCGATCGGCGTGAGCGACTGGCACCGGGGCGATACGCCCATCGGCGCGGCCAGTGTTCGGGTGTGGGCGAACGAGCTGTCGACCCGGGCGATCCTCGATTCGATCCGCGCCGGCCGGGTGATCGTCATGGCCGATGCCGCGACCGCGCCTCCCGATGTCCGCGTGACCTGGGCCTCGAAAGAAGCGCGCGTGGGCGATACGCTGACTCTCGCGCGCGGCGACGCCTATGCCCTCGATGTCGCGGTGGCCGTGGATGCGCCGCTCTACCGCGGGGCGAAGGCGGAGGTGTTCTGGAACGGAGAGCGGATCGCGGGAGGAGAGGTCGACGCCGGGAAGTTCCGGATCGAGCGCTTCGCCTCCACGAGCGGCTACCTGCGCGTCCACATCCTGGCCGCGAATGGCGCGCCTCTTGCGGTCACCAACCCGGTCTGGATCCGGACGACCGGCCGCTGATGTCCCTCCCGCTGCGCCTGGCCGCGGGACTCGCGTGCGGTTTGCTGCTCTCGCCCGCGCGGGGCGCGGCCTCGCCCGGCGACGAACTCGTCACACCGGTCCGCATCGGACGCGCCGACGCGCCCCTCGTCATCTCGATGTGGGCGCAGCAGGAGTATTCGCACCTCGCCGCCCGCGAAGACATGGCCGCGACCTTCCACGAGATCTTCCGGCAGTGGGCGCTCGCTCATCCCGACATCCGGATCGACATCTCGGTGATGCCCGCCCTCGAGCTGCACAAGGCGAAGCTCCTGATGGCCGCCGCGAACGACCGGCTTCCCGACGTGGCCTCCATCGACAGCTTCTGGGTGCCCCTGTTCACCCCCGGCAAACAGATCCAGCCTCTCGATCCGTACTGGCCGAAGGAAGACCGCGACGATTTCCTTCCCTTCACCATCGATACGCTGTCCGATGCCGCGGGCCATGTCTACGGCATGTGGCACGGCACCGACTGCCGTGTCCTCTACTACCGCAAGGACCTGGTTCCGAAACCGCCGCAGACCTGGGACCAGCTCATCGAGATCGCGAGCCGGATCTCCCGCGAGAAGAAGATCTCCGGGTACGTCTTCAATGCGGGCCGCTGGGAAGGGGCGGTGTTCGATCACCTGCCCATGTTCTGGGGCCAGGGCGGGGAACTCGTGGACGGGAAAGGCGCGCCCGTCTTCGGCCTCCCGCCGAATCGCGAAAAGATGGTCCGGGTCCTGCAGTTCATGCGGGACACCATCACGAAGGGCGCCTCGCCAAGCTCGGTCCTCGCGAACAACGACTACCAGCAGCTCTCCTCGGCCGCGATCTCGGGCGACACCGCGATGTTCCTCGGCGGCAGCTGGCAGCTTCGCGATCTGGAGCCGAGTCTCTCGAAGGAACAGTTCGCGTTGTGGGACGTGGCCCCCATTCCGCAGCGCGAGGCGGGTGTGGTCTCCACCGGCGCGGGCGGGTGGATCTGGGTGAGCTTCGCGCAGGACCCGGTGAAAGCGAAGGCGGCGGCGGAACTCATCCAGTTCATCGAGTCCTCGAAGAACGTGGGCGTGATCAGCCAGCTCGCGCACCAGCTTCCGGCCCGGAAGAGCGTGTATCGGCAGTTCCCGTTCTTCAGCGAGGATCCGTTCCACGCGCGCTTCGGGGAGTGGCTCGCGGGCGCCCGCGCCCGCCCCGCGGTCCTCATCTATCCGACGATCTCCGAACAGCTCCAGCTTGCCATCGGGTACGCGGTCTCCGGCGACAAGACCCCGGAACAGGCGGTCGATGGGGCGTGGGCCGAGGTCTTGAAGGTGGCGGAGCGTCAGAATGCGGGCGCGGCGCCACCGCCCGCCTTCGATCCGCTGATGTTCGCGCCGGGTCTGCTGACCGTGCTTCTGCTCGCCTTCGGCCTCCTCGCGGTGTGGCGCGAGAACCGCGCGCTCGTGGCCTGGCTCGCCCCCGCGCTGGCGCTCGCGTCCGCGTTCCTTCTCTATCCGATGCTGGAGTTGATCCGCCTCTCCGCCACCAACACCACCACGGAAGGGGCGGGGTACTCGTACACCTCGACGAGCCTTCAGTCCGTGGCCACCGACCCGGGCCTGCCCGGCATGATCTTCGTGACCCTGCTCTTCGTGACCGCCTCGGTCGTGCTCCAACTGGTCCTCGGCCTCGGCCTCGCCGTGCTCATCGACGCGGCGCGGCGGCGGGGGACCTGGGGCACCATGTTCGCGCGGGCCTCGGTGGTGAGCGCCTGGGTGATTCCCGGCGTTCTCATCGGCGTGCTGTGGCGGATCCTGCTCATGGAGAACCGCGCGGGGATTGTGACCTACACGGGCTCGATGTTCGGCCTTCCCGCCCTGCCCTGGTTGTCCTCGGGCTCGTTCGCGCTCGCCTCCGTGGTGGCCGCGAACGTCTGGCGCGGGTCCGCGTTCAGCATGATCCTCCAGTTCGCGGGGTTGATGCGCATACCGAAGGAACTCCATGAGGCCGCGGATCTCGAAGGTCTCACCCGCTCGCAGCGGCTGCGCTGGCTCATCCTGCCCCAGCTCAAACCCATCCTCGCCCTGAACCTGGTGCTCATCACGATTTCGACCTTGAACACGTTCGACATGATCCTGCCCTTGACCGGCGGGGGTCCGGCCCGGCAGACCGAGGTGATCGCGCTCTACATGTACCGCTCGGCATTCTTCTCGCTGGAGGCGGGGCGCTCGGCGGCCATCGCCACGGTGATGCTCGTCGTGAACCTCGCCCTCGCCCTGGTGGCGGTGCGGGCCATGCGGCGTCAGGCGGCCTCATGAAGAAGCGCGCCGATCGGCCCATGCAGCTGGCCCTCCTCCTGGTCGCGGCCGCGTTCCTGCTGCCGCAGCTCTGGCTCTTCTCCCTGTCCACCAAGACCAAGGCCCAGGTCTACGAGTACCCGCCGAAGCTGATCTCCGAAAACGCGTCGCTGCGGAACTACGCCGCGGTGATCGAGAAGACACAGATTCCCTTCTACCTGTGGAACTCGGCGCGCGTGGCCGTGCTCGCCACCGCTTTGACCCTGCTCCTCGGGATCCCCGCCGCCTACGTGCTCTCCCGCGAGAGATTCAAACGCCGCGACGGCATCGTGTTCCTCTTCCTGGCCGCGCAGATGGTGTCGCCGCTCATCCTGCTCGTGCCCATCTACGGCCTGGTGGCGAAGCTCCATCTGCTCGACACCCATGCGGGTCTCGTGCTCGTCTATTCGGCCATCCAGATTCCGTTCACGGTGGTGGTGCTCAAGAGCTTCTTCGACGGCCTGCCCACGTCGCTCTTCGAGGCCGCGCGCCTCGACGGCTGCTCGCGCTTCTCGGTCTTCCGCCTCGTGGCCCTGCCCCTCCTCGGCCCTGGTCTCGCCTCCGTCGCCATCTTCAACCTGGCCGCGTACTGGTCCGAGTTCTGTCTCGCCCTCGTCCTTCTCGACTCGCAGGCCCGGTTCACCATTCCCGTCGGGCTCTTCAGCTTCCAGAGCGGCTACGAGACGGAGTGGCACCTGGTCGCGGCCGCGAGCTTCATCGGACTTCTGCCCGTGCTGCTCGCCTTCATTATGCTGCAGCGGTTCTTTGTCGCCGGCCTCACCGCGGGCGCCACGAAAGGGTGAGTCTCGTCTTGGTCAAACCGCAAACAACCCAGGTTCACGTCATCTCCCACACCCACTGGGATCGCGAGTGGTACCTGACCCGCGAGGACTACCGGCTGCGCCTCATCGACCTCGTGGACGGCGTGCTCGACCGCATGGACCGGGACGACAAGTTCACGTTCTTCCATCTCGACGGCCAGACCATCGTGCTCGAGGACTACCTCGAGGTCAGGCCGGATCAGAAGGAGCGCCTGCGGCGGCGCATCGGCGGCGGGCGATTGCTGGTGGGCCCCTGGTACGTGATGCCCGACATGTTCCTGGTGAGCGGGGAAGCGCTGGTGCGCAATCTCGCCATCGGTCATCGCATCGCCGAGTCGTTCGGCGGGGTCATGCGCGCGGGCTACACGCCGGACCCTTTCGGCCACGTCGCCCAGATGCCGCAGATCCTCGCCGGGTTCGGTCTCGACAACGCGATCCTCTGGCGCGGCTTCGGCGGACCCCGCTCGGAGTACATCTGGGAGGGCCACGACGGAACGAGGACGCTGCTCCTCCACTTCCCGCGCGAGGGCTACTGCAACGCGTTCCGGCTTCCCCTTCTTCCCCCCCCGGTTCGCGCGCTGGAGGCCGCCGAAGTGGTGGAGCGCGAGCGCGCCCGCTCCGCGGTCGGGGCGGTGCTCCTCATGGCCGGGATCGATCACACCGAACCCCACCCGGAACTCCTGACCCTGATCGGCGAGATCGGAGGCGGTGAAGGAGTGGCCGCGGCTCTCTCGACCCTGCCTGCCTACGTCGATGGTGTCCGTTCCGCGGTGGCGGCCCGCGAGATCGCGCTCGAGGTCGTGCACGGCGAGCTTCGCGCGGGCGAGGATTACTCGAATCTTCTCCCCGGAGTTCTGTCCGCGCGGACCTATCTCAAGAAGAGCAACGTGCGCGCCCAGGCCCTGCTCGAGAAAGTCGTCGAGCCCCTGGCCCTGTTCGCCTGGCTCGCGGGGGAGGCCCATCCCACCGGCGTCCTCGCCTACGCCTGGAAGACGCTGATCGAGAACCACCCGCACGACAGCATCTGCGGCTGCAGCATCGACGAGGTCCACGACGAGAACGACACGCGTTTCGCGCGCGTGCTCCAAGCCGCGGAGGGGCAGAAGACGCGTTCCCTCAGGCACCTGGCCCGCCGCGTGGAGCCGGCACCCGAGGGCTCGGTCCGCTTCCTGGTCGTGAACACCGACATCCATTCCTTCGACGGCCCCGTCGACGTGATCGTGGATCTGCCCGTGGAGAGCGCCGAGCCGGGCCGCATGCTCGACTCCAGCCTGTTCGACGCGCCCCTCGCCTTCTTCCCCCGCGGATCCGCGATTCTCGCCATCACCGATCCCGAGGGCCGCGACGTGCCATTCCAGGAGATCCGGCGCGAGGAGCGGATCGAACAGTGGACGAGCCGCATCGAGCTGCCCCTCGCGGTTCGGGTCGAGCGCCTCCACCTCGCCTGCGCGGTCTCGCTTCCTTCCGCGGGATTCATCGCGTGCGACGCGCTGGTGGGCGCGCGGCCAGCGCCTTCCAGGTCGCCTTCCGCCTCGGGGCATTCCATCGAGAACGACCTTCTCCGGATCGAGGCGAACGACGACGGCACGCTCCACGTGCTCGACAAGAGATCCGGCGCGTCCTACGTGAACGTGCTCGAGGTCGAGGACGTGGGCGACGTGGGCGACGAGTACAACTTCTCGCCCCCCGCAAACGACTCGCGCCAGGCCACCCGAGGAGCGAGACGGGCCGCGATCCACGTTCTCGCCCGCGGCCCTCGCCGCAGTGTTCTGCGCGTCGCCACCGCCCTCGAAGTGCCGCGCGCGGCCACCGCCGACCGGCATGGCCGCAGCGCCGAAACCACGACCCTCGAAACCGTCATCGAAATCGAAATCGACCAGGGATCGCCTGTGGTCGGGTGCCGCCTCAAGGTGGACAACCGCGCCAGCGATCATCGCCTCCGCGTCCTCTTCCCGACCGGCGCCCGCGCCGTCACCGAGTCGCGCGCCGACACCGCGTTCGGGGTGGCGAGGAGGGCGGCTCAGCGCTTCGTGCCCACCGCCGCCATGCCGGAGCTACCGGTGAACGCGGCGCCCCTGCAGTCCTTCGTCGATGCCGGCGATGCGACCCGAGGCATGACCGTGCTGAGCGAAGGCCTCATGGAATACGAAGTCCTCCCGGCCGCCTCCGACACCGCCACCATCGGGCTCACCGTGCTGCGCTCCGTGGGCTGGCTCTCACGCGAAGACCTCGCCACCAGACGCGGCAACGCCGGCCCGAGCCTTCCGACCCCGGGCGCCCAGTGCCTCGGCGTCCATGAGTTCCGGTTCGCGTTCGTACCGCGGGCCGAGCCGCCCTCGGAAGCCGAGTTGTGCGACCTGGGCCGGCGGTTCCTGGCGCCTCCGAGCGCGGTGGTCGGTACGGGCGGCCCCGCGGGCGGCTCGCCCCTGGGACGCCGCCACTCGTTCCTGACCCTGGATTGCGAGCCCGAGGCAGCCGTGGCGCTCAGCGCCCTCAAGAAAGCCGACGATCGGAACAGCGTGATCCTTCGCCTCTTCAACCCGGGCGATCGCCCGGTTGAAGCGCGGGTGATCACCGCCCGCCCCCTGACCGCCGCCTTCCGGACCAACCTTCGCGAGCAGCGCCAGCAGCCCGCGGAGGTCAAGGACGGTCGCGTGACCCTCGCCCTCGGCCCCCGCAAGATCGCGACGCTCGACCTCGAAAGCCACTGACCAGACGCGGAGATTCCGAGCGCACGTGCCGCGAGAACCCATGGTCGTCATTGCGAGGGCCCAAGCCGTCCCGCGACGGCCCGAAGCAATCCCGCGGCGAGAATGTCCCGGCCTTCACATGGCATAGCCTTAGGGTCATGCCAGAAGCGCCCGACGACACCTGGGGCCGAAGAGGTCCGCATTGCAGCCGCTGAGCGGCCATCGCGGCTCAACGCAGGGTTCTCCCCACGACGCGGCATCGTGGTTGAGGGGGGCGGGTGACGGCCTGCAGACACATGCCAGCGCCCTGTTGACGGCGCGCATTCGCGGGAGCGTACGTGACTTCACTTGAACATCGTCAGGTACAGGCCAATGGCATCCGCTTGCACGTCGCCACGGCGGGAGATCCCAAGAGACCAGCCGTGATGTTCCTCCACGGCTTCCCTGAGGGCTGGTCTTCGTGGCGCTCCATCATGGAAGCCCTGGCGGATGACTACTTCGTCCTCGCCCCCGACCTTCGAGGATACGGACAGAGCGACAAACCCGCAGACGGGTACGGGCTGATGACGTTGTCGGACGACATTCATGACCTCGTCGACCAGCTCACGGACCAGCCCATCACTTTGGTGGGTCAAGATTGGGGCGGGGCACTCACGTGGATCTATGGGCATCGCTTTGGGGAAACGTTGCGCCAGTTGGTGGTGGTCAATTGCCCCCACCCGCACACTTTTCTCAAGGCCGTGATCGGAGGACAGGACTGGCAACGCTTTCGCAGCAGCTACATGGTGTTCTTCCAGATCCCGTGGCTGCCCGAGACCTTGCTTACGGGCGCGGGCTGTTGGTTGCTCCGACGAGGCTTCAAGCTCGCGGAAGGGACCAAGGGGGCCATGAACGCGGCGTTGGTCGACGAACTGATGGAGAGTTTCAGGACAAACCGTGACCTCACCGGCCCCCTCAACTTCTATCGCGAGTTCGTGCGGAATCAGTTCAACAAGGCAGAGCGGACTCGGTTGATTACGGAGTTTGCGCGCCCCATTCCGGTTCCCTGCACGCTCCTCTGGGGGCAGAAGGACCAATTCCTGAGCGAAGACGTGGCCAGGAAGAGTCACGAGCAAGCGCACTGTGACGTCGAGTGGCGGCCTCTGCCTGCGGTGGGACACTTTGTGAGCATGGAGGCCCCGGACCAATTGCTGGCGGAACTCCGCCGGACGCTACCGGGCGCGGCTATTTCCGGTGCTTCGTGATGCAGAGGTCGTACACGTAGCCGCCCAGCACGCCGCCGATCAGGGGACCCACGATGGGGACCCACCACCACGAGTTTCCCGCCGTGAAGACCTCGCCGCCCCAACCGGCGAGCGAGGTGAAGAGGCGGGGGCCGAGGTCGCGCGCGGGGTTGATGGCGTAGCCCGCGTTGAAGCCGAAGGTCATGCCGATGAGCACGACCGCGGCGCCGACCAGGATGGGCTGGAGGCGTCCTTCCGCCGCGAAGTTCTTCTGGTCACCCAGGGCGAGGACCAACAGCAGGAGGAGAGCGGTGCCGACGATCTGATCGACGAGACCGCCGGGAACGTTGCTCAGGAAGTCCTGCGGGTAGGTGGCGAAGATTCCCGCGGTGGCTTTGGCTCCGGTCACGAAGCGGGTGCCGCCGTCGAAATGGTTGAAGGCGTCGCGGTAGGTCACGAACGTGACCAGGGCGCCGGTGAAAGCACCCGCGGTCTGCGCGAGGCAATAGGGGATCACCTTCGACCAGGCGAAGCCGCGGTGAACGGCGAGAGCCACGGTCACGGCCGGGTTCAGGTGCGCGCCGGAGACTCCGGCCGAAACGTAGATGGCCATGGTGACCCCGAGACCCCATCCCAGGTTGATGGAGAGGTAGGACCCGTTGGCGCCACCGGAGAGAACCACCTGGGCCACCACCGCCGAACCGAAGATGATGAGGACGCAGGTTCCGAGGAATTCCGCGAGCGCTTCCCGCGCCGTGCCCGTCAGCATGTCTTCCTCATTTCTGTGTGGTCCTCTTTGGGCCGATCTCCAGGGTCACCGGGGCGCCGTCCAGGGGCAGCGCCGCGCTGCCCGCCCAGGAGAAGAGACTCGGTTCCGGCAGGTCCGATGCGCTCATCAGGAATACCTTGTTGACTCGCCGCAGATACGCCGGGCCCGGCGGGTTCTGCGGAGGAGCCTCATCCTTCCTTGGAGGCCGGGCGTGAGCGCGGACCTGCAGGGAGACGATCTCGGCGGCTGTGGTTCCGAGGGGCAGCGCCACCGACCCCCGAAAGCAGCTGTTCGGGAAGTTGTCGGGCGACCGCGAGATCCGGAACTCCTTCACGCCGTAGGTCGAGTCGAAGAACCGCCGCGCCCGGCCCCCGCCGGAGACGCCGAGGGAGAAGGTGAAGGTGGCGAAGGTGGTGTCGTCGGAGGCGGTGCACAGTTCGACCACCGCGTACCGGCTGGGGTCGAAGATGCGCTTGGAGCCGGGCCGGGGCGACGCCGCCACCCTCCGCTCCCGTCGGGCCTCCTGGGCGGTGACCGCGTAGGTCCAGGGGTTTTCATCCATGACCTTCTCGCGGGAGGCGTCAGTGAGGTCGAACGCCACCGGCGCGGGCGCGAAGCGCTGTTCCGTGGTCCCGGCGTCCTTGACCATGTTGTTGTCGGTGACGACGTAGAGCAGGGGATGCCGGCCCTCGCGCCGGCCCTTGAAGGGCACGATCTCGTGGTCCTTGCCCTGGAAGGTTTCCTCGATCACCCGTCCCGCGCCGTCGAACTCGATGCCGTACACGTACTCGATGTCGGTGAGCCGCCCCCAGGTGGCGAGCAGGCGGTCCGCGGGCGTGCCTCCATCCTCGTTGCTGAAGATCACCGAATACCGGATTCGCGAGCCACGCTCGGTGCGGTCGATCTCGTACCACATGAGGAGGGGAACGTCGGTGAAGCGGCCGACCGTGTTGGGCCGGGCGTAGAGGATGGGGGCCAGTTCCACCGCGGCGCGTTCCGGGCTCGCGGCGGGAACCGCGGTCAGGGTCACCCGCGAGATCTCGACCGACTTCGGCGCCTTGAGCCACGCTCCGGTGTCGCGAGCGAGGGTCAGGGAGTGCTTTCCCGCGGGGAGCGGACCGAGCATGACCTTGTACTCCGAGGCCGAAGCGCCGCGGGTGAGGAACAGATGCTGCGAGTACTTCCCGTCCACCTCGAGCCGAAGCACCGCGGCCTCGTGTCCGGGCCTGCCCCAGTCGCAGCCGTCGCAGGAGGCGGTGATGCTCGCGATGACTTCGGCGCCCTCCTCGAGCTTGAAGGCCTCGTCCCGGATGACGGTGTCCGCGGAAGGAGCGGCCCCGGCGGCGACGGCGGAAACGACGCTCAGGAACGCGGCGCGCAACCAGGGTCTCATCATTTTTGGGTGGCGGGGAGTATAGAGTCGCGCCCCACGAGTCAACCAGAACCATGAGAGTCCGCTTCGAGAAAGTCGGCAAGAGGTTCGGCGCTCATCGCGCGCTGCGCGATATCGATCTCGACATCGAGCCCGGCGAGTGCCTGGTGCTCCTCGGCCCCTCGGGCTGCGGCAAGACCACCCTCCTGCGGCTCCTCGCCGGCCTCGAAGACGCGGACACCGGCCGGATCCTGATCGGCGATCGGGACGTGGCCGAGGTCCGGCCCGCCGATCGGGACGTGGCCATGGTCTTCCAGAACTACGCGCTCTACCCGCACCTCTCCGTCTTCGAGAATGTGGCGTTCCCCCTGCGGGCCCGGCGTACCGCCCCCGAGGAACTCGACCGCCGGGTCCGCGCCGCCCTCGAGCGCATGGAACTGACACCCCTGGCGGACCGAAAGCCGAGCCAGCTCTCCGGAGGCCAGCAGCAGAGGGTGGCGCTCGCGCGGGCCCTGGTCCGGAACCCGGCCGTGTATCTGATGGACGAGCCCCTGTCCAATCTCGACGCCCAGCTTCGCCTGCAGACCCGGACCGAGCTCCGGCGCCTTCAGCAGGAGCTCCGCACCACCACTGTCTACGTCACTCACGACCAGAGCGAGGCCATGACCCTGGGCGACCGGATCGCGCTCCTGCGCGACGGCGCCCTCGAACAGGTGGGACCGCCCCTCGAGCTGTATCGGCGGCCGGCCAGCCGCTTCGTGGCCGCCTTTCTGGGAAGTCCGCCGATCAACATCTGGCCCGCGGCGGCGGCAGCGGACGGCGGTCTTCGGGCCGCGGGGGTCGGGTTCGGCCCGGGTCCGCAGGGCCTCTCCGCCCGGCTCGATATCGGCGTCCGCCCCGAGGACGTCGAGGTCTTCGCGGAGGCCGGCCCTTCGAAAGTCGAGGGGACGGTGCTCCTTTCCGAGCCCATGGGGAACGAGACCATCGTGACCCTGATCAGCGAGGGGGCGAGGGTGGTCGCCCGCGCCTCCGCCGACTTCGGCGTGCGCCCCGGGAGCCCGGTGTTCTTCTCCATCGCCCCCGGTAGAGCCCTGTATTTCGACGGGGAGAGCGGACGCCGGCTCGCCTGACGCGTTCAAAGATCTGGAACGTTCCAAGGCGCGTCGCTTCAGGCCGAACCGGGTTGACAGCCGGGAAGGCCGCAGCGTATGTTGCCCCACAACCGTCAAGAGGGCGTAGCGGGGATGTCTTGGCACCTCGCGATGATTCGTCCTCCGATCAACCACTGAGGAGAGACATGATGAAGCGAGTTCTTGTTGCGGTGATGGCGATGCTGTGCATCGTTCCCGCAGTGCAGGCCCAGGTCGACCGAGCCACCCTTTCCGGAACGGTCAAGGACACGGCGGGCGGCGTGCTCACGGGGGCCACGGTCACCGTGACCAACATCGCCACCAACGTCGTGGACAAGACCACGACCTCGAGCAGCGGCGCCTATCTCGTGGTGAACCTCCGCTCCGGCCAGTATCTCGTCGAGGCCGAGGCGCCGGGCCTGCAGAAGGCCGTGCAGTCGGTCATTCTCGAGATCGGCCAGCGCGGCCGCGTGGACATCACTCTCAATGTGGCCGGGCTGACCGAGTCGGTCACGGTCGAGGGCGCCCGGCGGTTGCTGAACACCGAGGACGCGACCCTGGGCACGGTCATCGACAACAACTCGGTGGCGAACCTTCCCCTCGCCATCCGGAACTGGGACGACCTTCTGGCCCTGGTGCCGGGCGTTCAGGGCGACCGGTACACCGAGCAGGGCGGCGGCACCTCCTTCGGCCGCACCGGCGGCGTCAACGTCCACGGCGCCCGCTCGCTCCAGAACAACTTCCTCCTCGACGGCGTCGACAACAACTCCATCTCCGAGAACGTCCAGGAACTGACCTCGCAGGTGTCCCGCCCCTCGGTCGACGCGATCCAGGAGTTCAAGATCGTCACCAGCCCCTACTCGGCCGAGTACGGCCGGTCTCCGGGCGCGGCGATCAGCGTGTCGACGAAGTCGGGCACCAACCAGCTCCATGGCACCCTCTACGACTTCTACCGCAACGAGTCGATGGACACCGTGGACTTCTTCTCGAAGCGGGCGGGCCAGAAGGTTCCCACCAACGACCAGAACCAGTTCGGCGGCAACCTCGGCGGTCCCCTGATCAAGGACAAGGCGTTCTTCTTCGTCGACTACGAGGGCACTCGCATCACCCGCGGCGTCACCCGGCTCACCGTGGTCCCCACCGCCGACCAGCGCGCCGGGATCATCCCCGGCGTGCGCGACCCCCTGACCGGTCAGCCCTTTCCTGGCGGCGTCATTCCCGCGAGCCGCATGGATCCCTATGCGGTCAACATCATGGCTCTGGTTCCCCTTCCAAACCAGCCCGGGGCCAACAACTTCTTCCGCCAGGCCGACCTGATCGACAACTCCGACCGGATCCTGGGCCGTATCGACTACAAGATGTCCTCGAAAGACAGCGTCTTCGCCCGTTACATCTACTCCAATCGCGACCGCCAGATCCCCGGCGCCTTCGGCGGCGTCATCGACGGAACCGGAACCTCCGGCTTCGGCGACCAGAAGATCAAGACCAACGCGATGGTCCTCGGGTGGACCCACATCCTCTCCCCGAGCATGGTGAACGAGTTCCGCTTCTCCTGGTCGAAGGCCGACTCCGACGCGGTGCACCAGGCCTACGGAATCGCGCCCCCCGCGAACGCGACCATCCCCGGCTCCATCACCGACCCGGTCGTGGCCGGCGGTTTCCCCGGCATCAGCATCGACGGCTATTTCGGCGGCCCCGGCCTTGGCCGCCTCGGTTCGCCGGACTTCCTGCCGAAGTTCCAGCACACCAACCAGATGGAGTTCGTGGAAAGCCTGTCCTGGCTGAAGGGTAACCACGCGTTCAAGATCGGCGCGGACATCATCACGCCCATGAAGAACGAGTACTACGACGTCCCCGCCGGCCGCGGCGCCATGCGGTTCCGCAACAGTTTCACCGGCAACTCCATGGGCGATTACCTCCTCGGCTACGTTTCGGACTTCCAGCTCTCGAACGTCTGGGTGGTGAACCAGGAGCATTGGGCGTCCATGTTCTACCTGCAGGACGACTGGAAGGTGAACTCGAAACTCACCCTGAACCTCGGGCTCCGCTACGACTTCATCACTCCCGCCCTGGAGGCAAGCAACGCCCAGACCAACTTCAATCCCGCGGGTGGCGGCAGCCTCGTGTTCGCGAAGGACGGCTCGCTCGAAGAACGCGGCCTGGTCAAGGCGGACAAGAACAACTTCGCGCCCCGGGTCGGCGTGGTCTACACCCTCAACGAAAAGACGGTCCTGCGCGGCGGGTTCGGCATCTTCTACAACCTCTTCGACCGGGTGGGCAGCGAGGACCAGCTGGCCTTGAACCTGCCTGGCCTCAACAACTCGTCGGTGACCCAGACCTCGGGATCGCCCGTGTTCTTCCTCAAGAACGGCATCCCCGCGAGCTTCCTCACCGCGCCCAATCTCGATCCCGCGGCGGGTCAGCTCAAGACCAAGCGCCTTCGCGCCGTGTCGGAGGACGCCCCCAAGACCACGATGACCCAGGCGAGCTTCGGCTTCCAGCGTGAGCTGATGAAGGGCATCGTCCTCAACGCCGACTTCGTCTACAGCAAGGGCACGAACCTCGCGTCCCTCATCAACCTCAACCAGCCTCTGCCCAGGGACGGCGGCAACAACGCCCTCGGCCCCCTGCCCTATCCCAACTTCGGCTTCATCGAGTGGCGGGCCCAGGACGCGGAGTCGGAGTACAAGGGCGTCGATGTCGGTCTGGAGCGCCGGTTCGCGAACGGGTACAGCTTCGGGATCGCGTACACCCTGGGCGACTCCAAGGACAGCGCCTCCGAACAGCTCTCCACCCAGGGTTCGAACGCCTTCCCCCAGAACTCGCGCGACACCAGCGCCTGGTATGGCCCCAGCGACTACGACGTCCGCCATCGCCTGGCCATCAACTATGTGATCGAGCTGCCGTTCGGCAAGGGCAAGAAGTGGGCCACCGAAGGGTTCGGGGCCGCCCTCCTCGGCGACTGGACGCTCTCCGGCATCTACACGTACCGCAGCGGCCGGCCTTTCACCGTGAACCAGTCCGGCAACAACGTCGGCCAGAACATGACCGGCCTGCCGAACCAGATCGGCGACCCCGAGACCGGCGTCGATCGCAGCTGTTCCTCCACCACCGACTGTCCGGCGGCGGTGCGCTGGTTCAACCCTGCCGCGTTCCAGGCCGTGGTCTCCGGCAATTTCGGCAACGAGAAGCGGAACCAGCTGCGCGGGCCCGATTACAAGAGCCTCGACTTCACCCTGCAGCGTCGGATCAACTTCTCGAAGCGCGTGGCCACGGTCCTGCGCTGGGACGTGTTCAACGCCCTCAACACGGTGAACTTCGGCCTGCCCAATCGCAATCTCACCGACGCCGCGAACGTGGGCACGATCTCCAGCCTCGGCGGCGATCCCAGGCTGATGCAGTTGTCCATCCGCCTGACCTTCTAGAGGGCGGTCCGGACCGGCGCGCCGTCTCACGCGAGAGACGGCGCGTCGTTTCTATTCGGGGCGGTCGTCTTGGACGTCAAGGAAGGATTAGCCTCGCCTCATGAAGAACGCGCTCCTCGTTCCGGTCCTGGTCCTGGCGCTGGCCCGCGCGGGAAGCGGGCAGGCAGAACGCCCGGGTGCGCCGCCCGTGTCCGGTTCAAGGCTCGTGGTCGTGGTGTCGGTCGATCAGATGCGCTACGACTACCTTGTCCGCTTCAAATCGCTCTTCCAGGGCGGGCTCAAGACCTTGATTGACCGGGGCGCGGTGTTTTCGAACGCCCGCTACCGGCACGCCAATTGCGAGACCGGCCCCGGCCACTCCGTGATCCTCTCGGGCCGCAACGCCTGGCAGTCGGGCATCGTCGCCAACTCGTGGTTCGATCTCTCCCTGGGCCGGACGGTGAACGTGGTGGACGATCCCACCGTTCGTCCGGTGGGCGGTGAAGGGCGAGGCGCGTCGCCCGCCAACTTCATCGGCTTCACCCTTGGCGACATGCTCAAGAAGGCGTCGCCGGACGCGAAGGTGGTGGGGGTCGCCATGAAAGACCGGGCGGCCATCCTCATGGCCGGGCCGCGCGGCGATGCCGCCTACTGGTACGAGCAAGCGACGGGCCGGTTCATCACCAGCACGTACTACACGAAGACGGCGCCCCCCTGGCTCGACGCCATCAACACCCGCCGCGTCCCCGATTCCTGGGCGGGCAAGGCCTGGACCCGGTTGCTGGACGACGCGAGTCTCTATCTCAAGTATGCAGGCGAGGACAACGTCCCCAACGAGGCGGATACGAAGAACACCACGTTTCCCCACGCGCTTCCCGCCGGCCCGCCGGCGCTCTACGACAGCTTCCGACGCACGCCCTTCATGGACGAGTTGACCCTGGAGGTGGCGCTCGGCGCCATGAACGCGCACGCCCTCGGCGAGGACGCGGTCCCGGACGTGCTCGCGGTGGGCTTCTCCGCGACCGACGTGATCGGCCACGCCTTCGGTCCCGATTCGCACGAGATCATGGATCAGATGCTGCGCCTCGACCTGATGCTGAAGCGCCTCCTGGATGCGGCGGAAGCGAAGGCCGGCGCAGGCCGCGTCCTCGTGGTCCTCGCGTCCGACCATTCGGTCATGCCCCTGGTCGAGTCGCTTCAGAAGCAGGGCCTGCCGGCCCGGCGCGTGTCCCCCTCGGCCCTTCAGGCGGCGGGGATGACCGCGATCGAGAAGCGTTTCCCCCGGGCGAAGGACCTCATCGCTTCCTATCTCGCACCCGACTTCTACCTGAACCTCGATTCGATCGCGCGTCAGGGACTGCGGCGGATGGACGTCGAACAGACGCTCGCGGACGCCCTCCTCGCCACGGGCGACGTGGCGAAGGTCTACACGGCCTCGTCGTTCGCGGGCGACATTCCCGCTCTCTCCGAGGATCCCTACTTCGACACCATCCGGCGTTCGTACTTCGCGCCCCGCAGCCCGCATGTCATCGCGCGCCTGAAGGAGTACACGTATCTCACCGCCTACCCGGGAGGCACCGGTCACGGCTCGTCCTATGAATACGACCGCCACGTGCCCGTGGTCTTCATGGGCTCCCAGGTCAGGGCCGGGACGTACGAGGGAGAGGCCGCGCCGGAAGACATCGCACCCACGCTCGGGCTCCTGCTCGGGATCGACTATCCCCTGCAGGATGCCCGCCGCCGCCTGACCGAGATGATCCAGCACTGAGCGCGGCCCCCGGGGACCGCGAGATTGAGGTCGACCTCATGACACAACCAAGCCGCATGCGCCTCACCATCCTTCGCGGGGCGGAGTTCTGGAACGATTCGTGTTCGCTCTCCGAACTGAAGGATGCCGTCGATCACGGCGCCACCGGCGCCACCTCTAACCCCGTCATCGTCTCCGCGGTGGTGAAGGCCGATCCGAAGACCTGGAATCCGGTGCTCGACGCGATCATCCGCGCGCACGAGACCGCCACCGAGGACGAGATCGCCTGGCTCCTGATCGAGGAGATCGGCCGGCAGGCCGCGGCCATCCTCGCCCCCGTCCACGCCCAGACCCACGGCCGCCAGGGCTTCCTGTCCATGCAGGTGAGCCCGAAGTTCCACGCGAACGCCGATCGCATGATCGAGCACGGGCGCGCGCTGGCCGCGCTGGCGCCCAACATCGCGATCAAGATCCCCTGCACCGCGGCCGGGGTGAAGGCGGCGGAGGAGTTGGTGGCCGGCGGCATCAACGTGAACGCCACCGTGAGCTTCACCGTCTCGCAGGCGGTGGCCCTGGGCGAGGCCTTCGAGCGCGGCCTCGACCGGGCGAAGAAGAGCGGCGCCGATATGACCCGCCTCCACCCCTACATGACCCTGATGGTGGGCCGCCTCGACGACCTCCTGCAGCGGGTGATGGTGAAGGAGCAGATCGCGATCGATCCCGGGTACATCGCCTGGGCGGGGATCGCAGTGTTCAAGCGCGCGCACGAGATCTTCAGGAAGCGCGGATTCCGGGCTTCGCTGCTCGCCGCCGCCTATCGCCACCACCTTCACTGGTCTCAGCTCATCGGCCCGGGCGTGATCCTCACCATGCCCTACCCGTGGTGGAAGCAGTTCGAAGCCTCGGACATCGAGGTCGAGGAGACCCTCGATCGGCCCGTGCGGCCCGAGATGGTGGAGGCGCTTCAGCGCAAGTTCAAGGACTTCAATCTGGCCTACGACGAGGGCGCCATCGCCCCCGAGGTCTTCGCGTCGTTTGGTGCGAGCGTCCACACCCTCAACCAGTTCCTCGGAGGGTTTCAGGACCTCCTCGGACTGGTGAGGGAGCGGATGCTCCTGCCCCGGTAGGCCGCAGCGCCTACGACTTCGGCTTCGCCGCCGGAGCCTTGTTCAGGGAGAGAACGTTCGCGAGGAGGCGATACGCGCCCGGCACCCCGTAGGGAAGCTGGCGGTGGAAGGCGTAGGCGAAGTAGGTGTAGTGGCCCTTGCCGTGCCTGGCGTGGACCCACCCCCCGCGCTGCTTTTCCTGGCCCTTGTCCCAGGTGGCGATCATCGGGGTGTAGGCCTTGTCCCACTCGGTGAAGAACTTCGACCCGCGCTGCTCGACCCAGTTCTCGAAGTCCGCGGCGGTGATCCGGTTGGGATAATTGAAGACCGGCTCCCGGGGAGCCAGGATCTCGACCGGAGAGTCCTCCTCGGAGACTTCTTCGGCCCGGGCAGGCAGCAGCGCCGGATACGGAGCCCACTTGTTCGGGATGAACTCCTGGGTGTTGTAGAGGACGACCATGTTGCCGCCGGCCTTCACGTAGTCGAGGAGGCGCTGGTTGTAGGTCCTGAGATCCTCCCGGACCGCGTACGCGCGCGTGCCGGTCATGATGGTGTCGAACTGCGCCAGGTTGGAGCTCGCGAGCTCCTTCTCGCCGAGGAGGGTGACGGCGGCTCCGAGCTGGGCGAGTCCGGCCGGGACCTGGTCCCCGACCCCCATGACATATCCGACCTTGAGGCCCGCGGGCACGGCCACGTCGATGCCGCGCACCCCGATGGTGGACGGACGGTAGAGCAGCCGGGTCTCGAGGTCGCGCTTCGCGATGACCGAATACCCTTCCGTGTATTCGCGGCCGCTTGCCTGGGCCACCGCCTGGATCTCGTAGCCCTTGTTCTCGAGGGAGGGAATCGAGACCGTGAACTTGAAGACACCGCGCTCGCCGGCCCGGGCGTACTTGAAGGGCTGGCTCGCGGGAGAGGCGGTCCAACCCTTGGGCAGCTTGAGGGAAAGATCTCCCGCGATGTCGCCCTCGACGTTGTTGAGCAGGTCGACCTCGACCGATACCCGCTTCCGGAGCGCTTGGAGCGGCACCACCGCCGAGCCCGGGGTCGCGGTGAGCGCGAGGGCCGGAACCACGCGGAGTTCGCGCATCTCGTAACCGTAGGGCAGGTTGCCCTCGCGGCGCGTGACCACCTCCCGCGTCTCCACGTCGATGCCCTCGACGGTGTAGCGGGCTACCGCTACCGCGGGCGCCTCGGAGGCCGGCCGGTGGAGCTGCGACGAGTCCGCGACGTCATAGCGCGATTGCTGGATGCCGGGCCGGTTGAAGTACGGCTTAGACGAAAGAGGCGTGTCGCTGGCGAGAGAGACGGAGAAGCGCTGGGACGAGGTGTTGTTGTACTTGAGCGATGTCGCCGGCGCGGCCCCGGTGGGGCTCGACTGCCAGCCCGGACCCGTGGCGAGGGCGATTCCGCGCACCGTGACTTCCAGCGGGCTGCGGTTGGTGAAGAAGGCGCGCACCTCGAAGGTCTGGCCGGGGACGGGTGCCCCCATGACCGGCGGGGGAGCGAACTCGGCGAAGGGACCGGTGGCTTCGGGCAGGCCCGCGGCCTGCGCCATGGCCTTGAAATCCACGCCCAGAGCCGCGGTGATGGCGGCTTCGAACTGCCGTTCCTTGATTTTCAGGATGAAGGTCGCGTCGGGCTCGCCCGACCCGATGGCGACCAGCGCGTCGCGCGTGGCCTTGAGGCCGCGCGCGAGCGACGGCACCGTGGCCGACGGGTTCGTGAGGGAGAAGGCCGCCACCGCGTTCGTGACCTCCCGGTCGATGGCCTGCAGGGCAGCCTCGGCGCCCGCGGGCGCGGTCCGCCCCAGCGCCTTGAAGAGGCCGGGGAGGGTGGTGTCGATCCCCTCGAAGAAGCTCTCCTCCTTCGCGGCCGAGGTCACGGTCGAACCGGAGCGCTTGTAGTAGCCGTATTGCGGCCCGCGGGAAAGCTGGAGCCTTCCGCTGGTCTGGGAACGCTGGAACGAGAGACCGATGCGCGCGAAGTTCGAGTAGGTCTCGCCGAGCCAGGGGCTGTAGGCGCCCGGGTCCACGCGGATAGCCCACTCCTCGTTCTCACGCTGTCCGCCGAGGTAGACCTTCATCGGCTGCCATGGTCGCAGGCCAAGGGCGATCTGCTCGGGGAACATCTTCGGGTCGCCTGCCGCCTTGAAGGCCTCGTCGGTGAGCAGGCCGGCGGTCTGGTGATTGCCGTGGCCGTCCCGCTGGGTTCCCTGGAACCGCGAGATCAGGACGAAGGGCCGGTTCATGCGGATCACGCGCACCAGGTCCCGAAGCACGTTGTCCCGGCCCCATTTCTCGAAGGCTTCGTCGATTCGCTTGGAGAAGCCGTAGTCGGTGACGGTGGTGAAGTACTGGTCGTCGACGCCGTAGTAGCGGTTGGAGTCGATCAGCTCCTCGGTGCGGATGAGGCCGAGGCCGTCGAAGAGCTCGGACCCGATCGCATTGTCGCCGGATTCGCCCCGGTTCAGGGTGAGGAGGGAAACGCGCGCGCCCTGCCCCCGCGACAACTGCGAGAGGACGCCGCCGTGCTCATCGTCGGGATGCGCGGTGGTGTGCATGGCGCTGGCCGTGGTCTTGAGCTTGAGGATTTTCTGGAAGACGCCGGCCGCGCCTTGATCCTGGGGGATTTCGGCGCCGGCGAGAACGGGCTGCCGGCTGGTGACGAGGAGCGCGAGGAGAACGGCTAGGGACAGCTTCAGTGATTTCATGTTCAGAAGTAGAACTTGAGCGCGAACTGCATCTCGCGGACGTCGCCGATGGTGGAGGTGATTCTTCCAAACGTCGCCTGGTTGGCCACGCTCGCGCCGGGCAGGGAGTAGTTCTTCCAGTTGAAGAGATTGAAAGCCTCCACCCGGAATTCGAGCCGGCGGTCTTTTCCGATCGGGAAATTGCGGAACAGGGAAGCGTTCATGCTCTTCTGACCCGGGCCGCGAAGGGTGTTCGAGCCGCAGGTTCCGAAGGTGAAGGGCGCCGGTTGAGCGAACTTCGAGGTATCGAACCACTTGTCGTTGGTCTTCTCGAAGCCGTCGGGCTGGGCGTCGCCCAGGCAATTGGCGCGTATCTGCTGCCCCTGCCCGGTGGTGCCGGAGGTGTTGGTCGCGGTGGCGGAGAAGGGCCGTCCGGAATTGAGGGAGAGGATGCCGTTCACGCTCCAGTTGTTGAGCACCGCTCCCACGCCGTGGAATTCCTTGGAGCGCCCCTTGCCCGCGGGAAGCTCGGCCACGAAGCTCAGGACGAAGCGATGGGGGACGTCGAAGGCCACCGGGCCGTAGTCCGCGGCCATGTTGTAGGCGTTGCCGGGGAAGTTCCCCGAGGCGCCCGAACCGGCGGAGAGGTGGTCGAGGAAGTCGGCCTTGGCGTTGGAGTATGTGTAGGAGGCGGTGAATCCGAGGCCGCCGGTCATCCGGCGCTGGAGCTTCGTCTGGAGGGCATGGTAGTCGGAGCGGCCGTTCGTCACGATCTGCTCGAGGAAGGCCGTGCCGTAGCCGTACTGGGCATACGGGAAGACCACGGTCGACGGTCCGGTGATCTGGCCCTGGTTCAGATTGCGAAGTCTCCGGCCGTTGCGGATCAGGTTGCCCACGTACTCCACGGAGAGAACGGTGTCGGAAAACACCTGGTACTCGGGGCCCGCGCTGAACTGGTAGACGGTCGGCGTCTTCTGGTCCGGGTCCTGGATGCGCCACTGGAGGAGGGCCGGGTTCACGTTCGCGATGGTCGGGGTGGTGAAGCCGTTCTTGAGGATGAACACCGGCGCGGTATTCGCGTTGGGCGCGGTCACGTTGACGTCGACCAGCTGAGGCGGGTTCAGGGCCATCTGGGCCTCTGAACCGTAGCGATCACTGTTCTGATAGAACATGCCGAAGCCCGCGCGCATCACCAGCTTCTCGGAAGCCGAGTAGGAGAGGGACAGCCGGGGCGCGAAGTTGTTCTTGTCGGGATGAACGAGGGTCTGTTCGTACATGCTCCCCGATTCCTTCGCGAGGATCCGCTGACCGGTGGCGGGGTCGATATTGGTCAGCTTGTGATCCTCGTCCTGGGTGGGCGTGAAGTACTCGTACCGGATCCCGTAGTTGATCGCCAGCTTGCTGGTCGGGCGCCAGGAGTCCTGGGCGAAGAACTGGATGCCATCGGTGAAGAGCTTGGCTTCGTGGAAGAGGGTGATGCGCTGCGCGGAGGCCATGCCCAGGAGGAAGTCGCCGATCCCGGAACCGGTGTAGCGAGCGTCGCTGAAATTGGCGGCGCCGTTCAAGGCGACGAGGTCGATGTACTTGACCTTGTCGCGCCTTACCTCCGCCCCGAACTTGAAGGAGTGGCTGCCCCGCTGCCAGGTGGTGTTGGCGGAGAACTGGAAGACCTGCGCGGTCTGGAACTGAGGACGGAACGAGGGGCCGCCGAGCCTCGAGAGGCCGGCGATGTTCATGGCCGCGAGGCCGCCGGTGTAGCGCGGGTCCGCGGGAATGCCGGTGATCCCGTATTCCTTGTTCGAGTCGGTGCCAAAGGCCTTCTGGAAGGTGTCGCCCTGGATCTTGTTCCAGGCGAGCCGTACCTCGCTGAACATCGACTGTTTCAAGGCGCGCGACCAGCCGAGGACGGCGCTCTGGCCGGTGATATCGATATCGCTGTTGAAGTCGCCGGACACGATCGGCCCGAGGACGGGGGGCTCGTTGCGCTTGTTGTTGTAGCGGCTGTAGCGCACGAAGATCGAGTCCTTGCCGCTGTCGCTCGGCTTGCCGTCGAGGCGGATGTCGAAGGAGTTCACGTCGTTCTGGAGGATTCCGTTGCTGATGTAGTTGGCGCCCGCCGAGCCGAACCGGCCGGCCTGCCCTTCAATGGCCTGGGCCGCGGGAACGTTGGGCAGGGGATAGAGGTTGATGAGCTTCGCGGAGATCGGATCGAAGCAGGCGGGGTTGATCGCCTTGGTGGCGGTGTTGACGCAGCCGGGGGTCACGAACGAGTTCGCGGTGAGAGCGCGGGACAACTCGGAGAGGTCGCCCCGGCGCATGCGCGCGGTGGGGACGGTGGCGAGGTCGGTGACCGCCTTGTCGCTGCGCGTGACCTGGTAGTCGCCGAAGAAGAAGAGCCGGTTCTTCTTGATCGGTCCGCCCAGGGTGAAGCCCCCGATGTACTGGTTGTACGGCCCCTTCTCACGCCCGGCCGCGATGTTCTCGAAGGTGTTCGCGTTGAACTTCTCGTCGCGCAGGAAGCCGAAGACGGTCCCCCGGTAGGCGTTCGTGCCCTGCTTGATGGAGGCGTTGATGACGGCGCCCGCCGATTTGCCGAACTCGGCGGAATAGGTGCGGGTCTGGACGCGGAACTCCTCGAGCGCATCGACCGGGGGCTGGACCACCTGGGCGGAACGCTCCTGCAGGTTGGTGGAGCCGGAGTTGTTGTCGGCCCCGTCGAGGGAGTAGTTGTTCCAGGTGCCGGGGTTGCCGTTGGCGTTGAAGGAGGTGTCTTCCCCGAGGGAGGCGAGCTGGCGGCCGCCGGGAACGACGCCGGTCTGCAGGAGCGAGAGCTCCGCGTAACGGCGGCCGAGGAGGGGCAGGTCGACGAGCTGCTTCTGATCGACCACGTGGCCCATCTCGCCGGTCTGGGTGTTGAGCAGCGGCGCCTCGCCCACGACCGTCACTTCCTCGGTCATGACGCCTACATCCAGTTTGAAGTCGGCCTGCAGCCGCTCCTGGACGTGGAGCTGAAGGCCGGAACGAACGGCCTTCTTGAAGCCCGACATCTCGGCGGTGATGAGGTACCTGCCGATCTTCAGGTTTGGAAACGTGTACTGGCCCTTGCTGTTCGTGGTTGCGGTCAGCTTGAAGCCGCTGTCCTCCTGGAGCGCCACCACGGTCGCGCCGGGGAGGGCGCCGCCCTGACTGTCGGTGACCGTGCCCACGATGGAGCCGGCATCGATCTGGGCCCGGGCGGTCGCGGGCAGGAGAGTCATCGAGGCGGCCAGAGCCAGGGCCAGAGAGGAGGCCAGGGGGAGCGCGCGCGACGCGGTCCTGAGGAAGGGGTTCATGGGGATCACTCCTGAAGGGATGGGGGCTCGAACATGGGGTGGTGTCAGGCATCCTGACAGGCCCCCCGCCCAGGCCGCTGTCGGTTGTGTGGAAACATTACTCCCAAGGCCCGAAGGTGTCCAGGAGATTGGAACGTTCCAGCCCCTGCGGTCCAATGGTCCAGCCATCCATCGAGGCCATCGCGAAGTGCCGGTGACCGGGTGCGCCGATTAGAGTAGGAACATGACCTCTCCGGAGTCGCCGAGAGAGAGCGCCGCCCAGCACGCCCAGGCGCTCCGCCTCCCCTTCGTGTCGATCGATCACGACGCCTCCGACCCGGGGCTCTGGGAGGGGCTGAGCCTCGAGACCCTCGTACGCTTCTCCTGCATCCCCTACGGCCGCTCGGGCGCGCGACTGGTTCTCGCCTTCGCCCCACCCTTGTCGCTGGAACGGATCTCGGAGACCGAATTCGCGGTGGGCCGGCCGATCGACGCGGTGGTGGCGACCGCCCAGGACATCGCCGAGGGTCTGCGGCGCAAGCGCGGGGGCGAGACCCTCCTCGACCGCGCGCGCGAGGACCTCGGCTCGGGCTTCGAACTCGTGTCCGAAGAGGACGGCAAGGTCGTCGATCTCCAGACCATGGCGTCGGAAAGTCCCATCGTCCGGCTGGTCGACACCCTGCTCCTCGGCGCCATCGAGCGCCGCGCCTCCGACATCCACATCGAGTCGAAGGACCGCGCCGTGCTCGCCAAGTACCGGATCGACGGCGCGCTCTACGAGGCCACCGCGCCGGTGGAGAAGCGCCACGCCGAGACCATCGTTTCGCGGATCAAGGTCATGGCCGAACTGGACATCGCGGAGCGGCGCATTCCCCAGGACGGCCGCTTCCGGCTCCGGGTGGGCGGCCGGACCATCGACTTCCGGGTGTCGGTGATGCCCTCCATCCACGGCGAGGACGTGGTCATCCGCATCCTCGACCGCGAGTCCCTCTCCAAGGAGTTCCAGGAGCTTCGCCTCCAGGCCCTCGGATTCGATGAGGCCCAGCTCGCCACCATCCGGAAATACGTGGCCGAGCCCTACGGCATGATCCTGGTCACCGGTCCCACGGGCAGCGGCAAGACCACCACCCTCTATGCGGCCCTCAACGAGATCGCGAGCTCCGAGGAGAAGATCGTCACCATCGAGGACCCGGTCGAGTACCAGATCGCCGCCATCACCCAGGTGCCGGTGAACGAGAAGAAGGGCCTCACCTTCGCGCGCGGCCTCCGCTCCATCCTGCGCCACGATCCGGACAAGATCATGGTGGGCGAGGTGCGCGATCCCGAGACCGCGCAGATCGCGGTGCAGGCGGCCCTGACCGGCCACCTCGTCTTCACCACCGTGCACGCCAACAACGTCTTCGACGTGATCGGCCGCTTCCTGCACATGGGAGTCGATCCCTACAACTTTGTCTCCGCCCTCACCCTGGTGCTGGCCCAGCGCCTGGTGCGCGTGCTGTGCCGCTCCTGCCGGCAGGTGGTTGTGATCTCGGACGCGGAGTGGCGCGCCTCGGGCATCGACCCGATCCGGTTCGCGGGCCACGCGGTCTACGACCGCGGGGCCTGCGAGACCTGCGCCTCGAGCGGCTTCTTCGGCCGCCGCGCGGTGGGCGAGCTGCTCGAACTGCACGACGACATCCGCCAGCTCATCTTGGAACGCCGCCCCGTGGGCGAGATCAAGAAGAAGGCCCGGGGGGCGGGCATGCGCACCCTGCGCGAGGGCGCCATCGACAAGGTCTTCGACGGCACCACGAGCCTGCGCGAGATCAACAAGGTGACGTTCGTCGAGTAGAGGAGCGCGCGTCTTGAACATCCCGGACAGTCCCGACGACCAGGAAGTCCGCGCCCTTCTCGATCGCGTGAAACGGATCGCGGTGGTGGGGCTTTCACCCAAGGCGCATCGGGATTCCCACCGGGTCTCCGCCTACATGCAGCGCGCGGGCTACGAGATCGTGCCCGTGTACCCGCGTGAGGATGTGATCCTCGGCGCGCGCGTCTATCGCTCGGTCAGCGAGATCGAAGGTCCGGTGGATCTGGTCAACGTCTTCCGCCGCGCCGAAGAGCTACCCGAGGTGGCCGCGGACATCCTCAGAAGCCCCCATCCCAACGCCCCGCCGGTGTGGTTTCAGCTGGATTGCGTGAACGAGGAAGCGATCCGGGCGCTGGTGGAAGCGGGAAGGACGGTGATCTACGACCGCTGCATCATGGTCGAACACAGGAGGTTGATGGGCGGAGGCCGGTAGGCCCGGTACAAGGGCGGGGGCATGGCCCCCGACCAGGGCGAGGCAGGCCTCGCCCCTACGATGCGCGGTGTGTCCGGTGGTTTCGTACCGTAGGGGCCGGGCATGCCCGGCCCGTCGTGTTATTTCCCCGGGGTGGGGGACGCGGCGGGGGGAACCGTTGCGGCCGACGGCGACGCCACCGCGGCGGGAGCCTCCGGCGCCGGGGAGCTCGCGGGCGCAAGGGGCATCCCCAGGACGTTCGTGGGAGCGGCGGCCGGGGTCGGGGAGGCCGCGGCCGGGATCGCGTCGAGGACCGAGGCCTGCTTCTGCTTGAGCACGGCCAGGGAGATGCTGGTGATCATGAAGACCGCGGCGAGGCCGGTGGTCACGCGCGAGAGCAGGGTGGCCGAGCCCCGGGGACCGAAGGCGGCCTGGGTGCCGCCGCCGCCGAACGCGCTCGCCAGGTCCTGTCCCTTGCCCTGCTGGAGCAGGACCACGGCGATCAGGAAGAAGCACGCAATCAGGTGCAGGATCAGAACAAGGTAGTAGAGAACGGTCATCGCTTTGTTGCCTTATAGCCTCGGGTGCAGTCGTTCGAATCGCCGAAAGAGGGAGAGTATATCGAACTCTCAGGTTCGGGAGGCGGCGATGATGCCCAGGAAGGAGGGGGCTTCCAGGCACGCCCCGCCGACGAGGGCCCCGTCCACGTCGGGCTCGGCGATGAGCAGAGAGGCGTTGTCCGGTTTGACGCTGCCGCCGTAGAGGATCCGGATGACCCGGGCGACGCCGTCGCCATGGGACCGGGCCACCAGCTTCCGTATGAAGGTGTGGACCTCCTGGGCCTGCCCCGGGGAGGCGGTCTTCCCGGTCCCGATGGCCCAGAACGGCTCGTAGGCCACCACCGAGCGGGCGGCTTCTTCCGGGGTCACATGACGAAGCGCGTGCTCGGTCTGCCTCTCCACCACGTCGAAGGTTCGCGAGGTCTCGCGCTCCTGGAGGGTCTCGCCCACGCACAGGATCGGGATCAGCGAGTGATCGAGGGCGGCCCGCGCCTTCTTCATGATGGCCTGGTCGGTTTCCCCGAACAGGTGACGGCGCTCCGAGTGGCCCAGGATGACGTGGGTGCAGCCCACGTCCTTGAGCAGGGCGGGCGAGATCTCGCCGGTGAAGGCCCCCTTCGCCGCTTCGTGCATGGTCTGGGCGGCGAGGCCCACCGCCGATCCCTTCAAAACCTCGCCCACCGCGGCGAGGGCGGTGAAGGGAGGAGCCAGGGCGACATCGATGTCGCCGAAGTCGCGCACACCGTCGCGCACCGCGGCGGCCAGGGCCCGCGCCTCGGCGACCGTTTTGTGCATCTTCCAGTTGCCGACGACGAAGGGGCGGGGCATGGTCTTGGGCCCCTAACCGCCGGCCGAAGCCGCGCCGGGTTCATTGTCGAGGCACTCGACGCCGGGCAGGGTGTCGCCCCCGAGAAATTCGAGGGAGGCGCCGCCGCCGGTGGACACGTGGGTGATCTTCTCCATCAGGCCCGATTCCGCGATCGCGGCCACCGAATCGCCGCCGCCCACGATGGTGGTGGCCTTCGAATCGGCGAGGGCCTTCGCCACCGCGAAGGTGCCCGAGGCGAAGGGCTTCATCTCGAACACGCCCATGGGGCCGTTCCAGAGCACGAGCGCGGCCTTCTCGATCTCATGTCGGAAGGCGGCCACCGTCTCCGGACCGATGTCGAGGCCCATCCAACCCTCGGGGGTTTCGTTCACGGGCAGGGTCTTCGTCTCGGCGTCCGCCTTGAAAGCACTCGCCACCACGTGGTCGAAGGGCAGGAGGATCTTGCCCTTCCCCGCGTCCAGGAGCTTTCCGGCGAGAGTCACCTTGTCCTCTTCGACCAGGCTCTTGCCCGTCTCGTAGCCGAGGGCCTTGAAGAACGTGTAGGCCATGCCGCCGCCGATGAGCAGAGTGTCCACCTTTGGCAGCAGGTTCTCGATCACGCCGATCTTGTCCGACACCTTGGCTCCGCCGATGATGGCGATGTAGGGCTGCGGGGGCGAGGCGAGGGCCATGCCGAGGTAGTGGATCTCCTTGTCCATCAGGAGGCCCGCGACCCGCTGCTTGACGAACGGCGCCACACCCGCGGTGGAGGCGTGCGCGCGATGGGCGGTGCCGAAGGCGTCGTTCACGAACACGGTGGCGCCCGAGTCCGCGATGAGCGCTTTCGCGAAGGCGGGATCGTTCGCCTCCTCCTCGGGGTGGAACCGGACGTTCTCGAGGAGGAGGACGCTCCCGGGCTTCATGGCTTTCGCCCGTTCGCGGACGTCATCGCCGATGCAGTCTTTCGCGAGGGCGACCTCGCACTTCATCAGTTCGGAGAGACGCTTCGCGACGGGTGCCAGCGACAGGGCCGGGGTGGGGCCCTTCTTCGGACGACCGAGATGCGAGGCGAGGACCAGTTCGGCGCCCGCCTGCTGAAGGAACATGAGGGTGGGAAGGGCGGCCCGGATCCTCGTGTCCTCGGTGATCGCCGTTCCCTCCATCGGCACGTTGAAGTCCACGCGCACGAAGAGGCGCGCGCCCTTGAGATTCTGGAGGCCCCGGATCGTCTGCTTGGCTGCCATGATTTCCTTCTTTCCCCGCCTGCGGTGCGGCGGGACGCGAGGGGTTGCGGCTAGGCGCGGTCCTTGCTCGCCATGAACCGGATGAGATCGATCATGCGGCACGAGAAGCCCCATTCGTTGTCGTACCACGCGAAGATCTTGGCCATGTTGCCCTGGAGCACCCGGGTCAGCGGCGCGTCGACGATGGATGAGGCGGGGTTTCCGCGGAAGTCGATGGACACGAGTTCCTCGGTGCTGACTTCGAGGATGCCCTTGAGCGGCCCGGCGGCGGCCTTGGTCATGGCGGCGTTGATCGCTTCCGCCGTGGTCTCGCCCTTGAGCTCCACGGTGAGATCGACGACCGAGACGTTCGGGGTTGGAACGCGCATGGCAACACCGTCGAGGCGGCCCTTGAGTTCGGGGATGACCAGGTAGATGGCTTTCGCCGCGCCCGTGGACGTGGGGATCATCGACAGGCCGGCGGCGCGGGCGCGGCGCAGGTCCTTGTGGGGCAGGTCGAGGATCTTCTGGTCGTTGGTGTAGGAGTGAATGGTCGTCATCTGGCCTCTCACGATCCCGAAGGAGTCGTGGAGCACCTTGGCCACCGGGGCCAGGCAGTTCGTGGTGCACGAGGCGTTGGAGATGATGTGATGGCGGGAGGAGTCGTACTTGTCGTTATTGACCCCCATCACGATGGTGAGGTCCTCGCCCTTGGCCGGGGAGGAGATGATGACCTTCTTCGCCCCGCCCGCCAGATGCACCTTCGCCTTCTCCGCGTCGGTGAAGAGGCCGGTCGATTCGATCGCGTACTCGACGCCGAGGTCCTTCCAGGGGAGGGCCGCGGGGTCCTTGGAGGAGAGGACCTTGACCTTCCGGCCGTCCACGAGGATGGTGTCGCCCTCGACCCGGACCTCATGGGACAGGTTGCCCAGGATGGAGTCGTACTTGAGGAGATGCCCGAGGGTCTTCGCGTCGGTGACGTCGTTGACCGCGACGATCTCGAGATTCTTGTCGGGGAGCGCTGCGCGCAGGATGTTTCGACCGATGCGGCCGAAGCCGTTGATGCCTACTCTGATCGCCATGGACGTCGTCTCCTTCAATAGTCCGCGCACACCGGGCGCGATTTGCCTCGGGGCGCCGCGGAAGACCGAAGAAACCGGTGTCCTGACTGACGCGCCCCGCTGAAAATTGTAATTGAGAATGAGCAGGTAGGCTCTGATGCATGAGCACCATTGATCTCGCCTGCGTCGGGGAGTCGTTCGAGGACCTGATCTTCGCCGGCCTCCCGCGCCTGCCCCGGCTCGGGGAGGAGCTCCGGACGAAGTCCTTTGTCCGGACCTACGGCGGGGGAGCCACCATCACCGCGGTGGCCGCGGCCCGTCTCGGGGTCTCGACCCGGATCGTGAGCGGCCTGTCCGACGGGGCGGTGGTCCGGCTCCGGGCCGAGGGCGTGCGGATCACGAACCTGCGGAAGGGGGACGAACTCCATGCCATCACCGCCGCCCTCTCCACTCCGAAGGACCGGGCCTTCGCCACCTTCGATGGCGTGAATGCCGAGCTCGGGCCGCGCTTCCTCCGGGCGCTTGGCCGGGTCCAGGCGCGGATCGTTCACTGCGCCCTGTGCCCGCGGGACATCCCCCCTCTGGCCCGGGCCCTCCGCGCGCTGCGCGAGCGCGGGGTCAAGGTCTCGTTCGACTTCGGCTACGACCTGCATCTCGCGAAGGACCCGCACCTGAAAAGCCTCATCGCCGAGGCCGACTACCTCCTCATCAACGAGGACGAGGCGAAGCTGTATTCGAAGCGGCGGACCCTCGCCCAGGCGGAATCGTTCTGGAAGGAGCATGCCCGCCACACCGTGATCAAGCTCGGCTCGAAGGGAAGCCGCTGGATCTCCCCGAGGGGCATGGTGGAGGAGCCGGCCCCCGCAGTTCGCGCGGTCGACACCACGGGCGCGGGCGATGCTTTCAACGCGGGTTTCCTGGCCGGCCTCCTGAGCGGTCTGCCCGCGCGCCGGGCCCTGCGCCTTGGAAACGCGGTGGGGGCCCGGTCGACCCGCTCGGTGGGCGGCCTCGACGGCCTGCCCCGGCTCGAGGAGCTGTAGGCGGCGCCCTTGAGCCCCGGCACACGCGGAACCCGCCTGCGCCTTCTGGCCTGTGGGTTGAGCCTTCTGGCGCTCGTCGCCTGGGGCGAGCGCCTGGCCCGGACCGGGCTCACCCTCCAGGTGCGCGAAGGGGACTCCGGCGTGGTCGCCTCCCATGCCCATGCGGTCCTCGACCCGTTCCGGATCAACGCGCTCCTGGCCCGGGAGCCGCGCGCCCTGCGCGCGGAGTGGACCGGCTACTGGGACGTCCCCGCGCCCGGTTTCGATGAGATCGTCCTGAAGAGCGATGGCGTCGCCTCCGCGCGCCTGGGAGATGCGGAGATCGTCGAAGGCGGCTCGCACCGCGTTTCCACCCGGGTGACGCCGGGTCCCAGGCGGCTCTCCGTGACCTACGAGCCCGCCCTTGCCGGGCCTTCCGAAAGCCCCCGCCGTGAGATCTTCCTGAAGGGGATCACGTCCGAAGGCAGGTCGGTGACCCCCGCACGTTCGCGCCTGTTCGCGGGGTCGCCGTCCGCGCGGGACGTCATCATGCGCTGGCTGAGCGTGGTCTTTCCCGCGGGTGCCGCGTTTGCCTGGGCCTGGATCTTCATTCTCGGGGTTCGGGACGGCGGCCTCGGGACCACGGTGAAGCGATGGGCCCCGATCCTGCCCACGGGAATCCTGATTCTCGCGGCGGCCCTGCGCTTCGAGGCGGTGGTCGTGACCTACTGGGGGATCGACGCGCCGGATTGGGCGGAGGGGCTCGCGACCGGGATCAAGGATCTGCGCCCCGGAGGCTTTGAGCACGCGCCCACCGCGCATCCCTACGAGGGCGACCCGTTCAGTTACCTGATGATCGCGAGGTCGATGGGCGCCTTCTACGAGCCGGCGGTCCGTGAACCCCTGTATCCCGCCCTGACCCGGGTGGGCCTCACCCTCGCGGGGGGGAGCGACATCGGCATCAACTTCGTATCCGCGGTTTCGTCGGCCCTGGTCTCTCTCGCGATCTTCGCGGTCGGCTCGCGCGTTCTCTCCCCCGGGGTGGGCGTGCTCGCTGCGTTCCTGTGGGCCATCGAGTGGCGGACCATTCAACTCTCCACCGAGGGCTGGCGCGACGACCTGTTCACGCTCCTGGTCGCGGTTTGCGTGTTCGGGATGCTGGCTCTTCGGGCGAGTCCGGGACGCCGGTCCGCCACCGTCCTCGGAATCGCGGGCGGCCTGGCCCTTCTCACCCGGCTGACCTCGTTCTCCTTCCTGATCCCGGGGCTCCTCGCCGCCGTTCTCCTGCCCGCCCCGGCTTCGCGCGGCGATCGCGCCCGCGCCGCGGGCATGTCAGGCCTGTGGATGCTCCTCCTCGCCGGACCTTTCATGGCTGCCTGCGCCATCGGGTACGGCGACCCGTTCCACGCGATCAACGTTCACGCCGCGTTCTATTCGCGCCGCGCGGGGCACGAGGGCGTCGCGAACGTGTCGCAGCTTTTCTCGACCCTGCTGTCGCCGTGGGAATTCCTGGAGACCGGCCTTGCCGGCCTGACCACCTACCCCTTCTCCAACAAGTGGTTCGGGCTGGGCGCGATCTTCCCGGGCCTCGACAGCGTGGCGAAGGTCCTTGCCCTCGCCGGCCTTCCCGTTCTCCTGTGGCGCGTGGAAGGCGTGATCGCCATTCTCGTCTTCCTGTGCTCGATCGTGCCCTATGCATGGACCTGGAACATCCCCGGGGGCGGCGAATGGCGATTCACTCTGCCCGTCTATCCCCTCTTCGTGATCTCGGCCGCGGTCGCCCTGGAAACCGCCCTACGGTTGCTGCCCGGCATGTTCGGATCCGGGTCCCGGCGCGCGTCCCTTCTCTTGCTCGCCCGATACGCCGCCACCGCCGCCCTGCTCGCCGCCGTGAGCGTGTGGACCTTCCGGTGGCTCGACTGGCTCCGGGTGGGTGAGGCCGTGGCCCAACGCAGGCCCGCGCTCATCGAGCCCGGCTCGCCGGCACGGTTCTTCTTCGCTTCGGGATGGGCGTGGGACCGTCCGGCCGGGCGAGCCGCGACCGTCTCGATGGTCGGGATGGAGGCGCGTCTGCGCCTTCCCCTGCCGCCGAACGTCGGCGTGCGCGTGGTCCTGAGGGTCGGTGATGCTTCGGGCGCCGCGCGAGATGTGCGGATCCTGTTCGGGGACGTGCCCGTGGGGTCCATTTCGGACTCGCGTGAGGGAGGCGAGGTCGCGACCGTGGACCTCGACGCCCGTTCCCCCCGGACGGGAGGCGTCGTCGAACTGCGGTTCATCGCCTCGGGCCCCGTGAACGACCACCCATCCTTGAGCCTGCTCTGGGTGCGGCTCGAGCCGCTCTGAGTCATCCCGGGCTAGCAGGGTGCTGAAGAAGCCCTTCTACGGCCGTCATCCCGGCGAAAGCCGGGA
>DAORUA010000003.1:0-35565 GCA_035432945.1 Vicinamibacteria bacterium
GAAGCGCCAAGGTGGTCATGGCCGTCGACATCTCCGATCGGGGCGCCGTCCTCACTATCCGCGTCGTGGGAGCGGCGACGCCGTTCGATCGGGTCGCGGCGGACGCCCTGCGGCAATGGAAGTTCCGGCCCGCCAGCCGCGGAAATCGGCAGGTGGGCTCGAGGGCCTTCATCGTCTTCTCGTTCGCCGCCCCGGCCTGAGCGCGGTCAGCGAAACTCCGCCTCCAGCCAGCGACACAGGGTCGCGTGGGCCTCGCTCGATGGATCGAGGTACTCCATGTGCCCCGTGCCCGGAAGTTCGATCAGTTCGACCCGGTCGCCCTTCGCCTCGGCGGCGCGCGCGTAGCGCCTCGACAGGTCGATGGGAACGGCCGCGTCGTCCGAGCCGTGCAGGATGAGCTGTCTCACGCCCAATGGGAGCCTCTCCATCGGTGATGCCGCGCGAAGCCGGTCCGGACGTTCACTCGGGGTTCCACCGAGCAGCTCGGCGACCGCCTCGCCGCCGACTCTGAGGGCCCAGGCCTGGTCGAGGTCGGCGATGGGCGCGAGACCTACGGCGGCCCGGACCCGGACCGCGCGCGAGGGCGCGCGCCCTCCCGCCCACAACGCGAGATGCCCGCCGGCGGAGTGGCCGGCCACGATCACCCGATCGAGGTCGAGGTCGCAGCCCCCGGCACGGAGGATCGCGAGGTGGTCGATGGCGGCGTCGACATCGTCCAGGGTGCCCGGCCAGCCCGCGCCTTCGGTTCCCAGCCGCCGGTATTCCAGGTTCCAGACCGCGAAACCGCGCGCCACAAGGTCCTCGGCGACCGAGGCCATCTGATCCCGTCCATAGGGCATTCGCCAGAAACCGCCATGCAGCAGGCACACCACCGCGGGCCCGGGTGTGGCGGGCATGTACAGGTCCGCCCGGTGGTCGACGGTCGGACCGTACGGGATGGTCTGCGGCTCACGCATTTGGGTGGGAATTGTATTCGGGCCCTCACGAACGTTTCGGATAGTCTCCGCAGTTCAATGTTCGAACGTCAGCGAAGCGGGTCGGTGCTTTGTCGCTCGTGCGGCGGCCTCACCGGCGTGTCGGACGAGACCTGCTTCCACTGCGGGGCGCGAAACCCGGGGCTCTTCGGTTTCGCCGCGGGTCTGCGGAACGTCGGCGCCGATCTCGGGTTCGGCCCGTTGATCCTGACCATCTGCGCTCTCGCCTACGGCATGTCGCTGGCCCTCGATCCCTCGGGCATCGGCTTCCAGGGCCTGAACGTCTTCTCGCCGAGCCTCGACGCCAGCCTGCGGATGGGCGCTTCGGGCATCTACCCGGTGTGGCAGGACGGGCGATGGTGGACCGTGCTCTCGGCGGGCTGGCTGCACGGCAGCCTGATCCACATCTTCTTCAACCTTTACTGGGTGCGAATCCTGGTGCCCCAGGTGGCGGAGCTGTACGGGCCCGGCCGCACCGTGATCATCTACACCCTGGGCTCGATCGCGGGCTTCCTCGCGAGTTCTTCGGCGCCCGTGGCCATCCTCTGGGCGGCGCCCTTCCTGCAGGGTCCCCTGAGCGTGTTCCCGGGCTTCGGCCTCTACACCCTCGGGGCCTCGGCGGCGCTGATGGGCCTGTGGGGGGCTCTCCTCTACTACGGCCAGCGCACCGGATCGTCGAACCTCCGGCAGTGGGCCTTTCGCAACATCGTCTACTTCATGCTGTTCGGGCTGATGGTGAGAGGCATCGACAACTGGGCCCACCTCGGCGGCCTCGCCGGTGGATGGCTGGCCGCGCGCCTGCTCGATCCCCTCAAGTCCGAGCGCACCAACCACGTGGTCATCGCCATCCTGTGCCTGGTGGCCTCGGCCGCCTCCATCGCGGCCTCGCTGCTGATACCCGTGCCCCCGCTGGATTAGGAGCGGTCCTCTCAGCGCAGCGGTGTTCCGGAGTCACGGAGCGATTCGAGAACCTGCTGAAGCTCCGTCTCACTCAGCGGAACGGGGGGCATCACGGTTTCCCGCCGCAGGGCGCGCGGGTTGGCTATCCAGTCGGTCAGGAGCTTCTCTGACCATGCGCGCTCGCCGGGGGCCGTCTTCGGATAGAAGGGCGTGAAGAGTCCGGAGAGGTTTGGACCGCGCCTTCCGAACCCCCGGGGACCGAGCGAAGTGAGCAGTCGATGGCAGCCGCCGCATTTGCCCTCGAAGGTCGAGGGCGCGCGAGAGGCGTCGCGCGCGAACTGCACGCGATAGGCCTCCTCTGACGCGTCCGGCCGCGCGGTGCTCAGCAGGAACGCGATCAGCGCCTCGGTCTGTCCCCGGTCGAAATCGAACACCGGCATGTTCTCGACCGGCTCCGTGATCGAAGCCATGAGCTCCGGCTGCTCCCGCGTCCAGACCACGGTGTCGAGGTTGGTGGCCAGACGGTTCCCCTCGCCGCCGATGGTGTGGCAGCGGCGGCAGGCCGCCGCCTCGACCAGCTTTCGCCCTTCGCTGACCGCGGCGCCGCTTCTCAAGCGGTGTTCGGCGGCCCTGCCCCTCAGGAGCCGCGCGTGGGCCAGTTCCTTCCGCGCCGAAGACGGCTGCCCGCGATGGCAGTCGTCGCAGGATCCGGCCTCAGCGTAGTGCGGGGCATGACAGGAGCCGCAGCCCTCGCGCGCCCCCGCAGCAGGCTTCGCCTTGACGCAGCCGAGGACCAGCAGCGAAGCCGAGATCAGAAGGGCGAGACGAAGCCCCAATTGGGCCCCCGCATGAAAAGCCCGACCGCGGTCAGGGCGAGCACGAAGCCGCACGCCGTGAGCACGAGGACCGCGAGCCAGCGATGCTCACGGGGGAACCAGGAGGCGCGCTCCAGCTCGGGGACGGGGAGCCAGGGAAGAGCCACGAACATCGCGATCAGCACAAGCGCCGCGTAGATCGCGGAGGACGAGTAGCTGACGAGTTCCTGAATCCAGAGCAGGAACCACGCTGACTTCGCCGGATTCGGCGCGTGGGCGGGATCCGCCGGCAACTCGAGGGGTGCGGGAATGAATGCGGCCGCGAGCAGAAGCACGGCCGAACAGAGGACGAAGCCCCCGGTGACGAGCCGGAACAGGCGCGGCGTGCTGTTCACGTAGCCGCCTTCCTCGGCGTAGGGCAGGAGCCCCCGCTGCCTGCGGATGATGAAGAAGTGGAGCATGGAGAGCGCGAACATCGCTCCCGGGAGCATCACGACGTGAAGCGCGTAGAAGCGGAGCAAGGTGAGCGGACCGCCGACCGTGTCCGGCACCAGCAGGGACCGGAAGCCGCCGCCGAGAGGAAGCGTGCGCAGCAGTTCCATCCCGGTCTGGGTGGCCCAGTACGCGAGCTGGTCCGCGGGCAGCAGATACCCGGTGTACGCCGTGAACACGGCCAGGAGCAGGAGCAGGCAGCCGACGATCCAGTTCAGCCTCTGCTTCCTCTTGAAGGCCCCGGTCAGGATCACCCGCAGGGCGTGCAGCGTGATGAGCACGAGCAGGGCGTGAGACGACAATCGATGCAGGCTGCGAAGGTAGCCGCCGCCCCAGACATCGATTTCGAGGAACTGGATCGAGCCGTGCGCCCTCTCGGGCGAAGGCGCGTAGTAGAAGAGCAGCAGCAGGCCGCTGCCGAAGAGCAGCAGCAACGTGGTGAGGGCGAGCCCGCCGAGACCGAACGTGTACGTGATCCGCAGATTCGTCTCCAGCACCCGGCGCGGGAAGAGATGCTTCAGCAGGGCCGTGACCATCAGCCCTCCTCGCGCGAGATGGAGAGGATGCCAAGGCGCTCCTCGACGGCCAGGCGCGTCATGTCGCGGGTCGCGGGCCCGGCCACGACCTGGCCGTCGCTCTTGAAACGGCTCCCGTGGCACGGGCAGGCGAATCCCTCCGCGGTCGCGTTCACGGTGCAGCCGAGGTGGGGGCAGAGGAGGTCGAGGGCCAGGATCGCGTCACCGTTCCTCACCACCGCGCAGCGCTTCCGGGGCAGCACCAGCGCGCCGTCCGCGGGCACGTCCGCGGCCGGAATCGCGATCGCCTCGCGTGACGAGCGTCTCCCCCGCGGGGTGAGAAACCGCCACAGGCCGAACCCTCCCAGCAGGGAGAGGGTCAGCGCTTCGAGGGCGGATCGGCGCGATCGAGCAGGTTTTGCCATTGTCTCAAGTACTGACGCACGTACTCCGGCGTCTTGCGATTCATCAGGGTATGACGATCCAGGGGAAAGAAGGCTCCGTTGGTGACGGTCTGACCGGTCTGGCTCCAGAACGAGCGCAGGGCGAGGCCATCCTGGTCGAGCAGGTGGAGACGGTCCGCGTCCTTCTCCAGCAGGAAGCGGCGAGGCGAGTCGTGGCAGCCGCTGCACGTCACCGTGCCTCGCCTGACCGTGTGGGGCGAGAAGGCCTTCCACTCCGCGGCCAGAAGCTTGTTCTCAAAGCCGCGGCCCGGGTCGGTGGCGAAGAGGATGAACTGCGGGCGGATCGGCGACACCTTGCCGCGCGCGTTCAGCCCGAGCGGCGGCGCGTCCTGGCGTCTCAGGTAGGCGCTCTTCTTCCACGGCCCCGCCGAAGGAAGGGCGGCGAAGGCCTCTTCCTGTTCGGGTGTCTTCGGCCGGACCAGGAACGTGCCGTATTCCTGCGGCGCCCATGCGGCGTGACAGGCCACGCACTCCATCTTCTTCATGTGGGCCTCGAACGAATGCTCCGGCACCGTGCGTGAAGGGTTGGGATGACAATCGATGCACGTCCTGGTCGCACCTTTCCCTCCGTGCAGCGACTGCATGGGATGGCAGTCGGCGCAACTCATCCCGCGCTCGCGATGCACGTCGGGCAGCATCTTCAGGAGCGACTCTCCGTTCGCGATGGCGCCCCGCCGGTAGCGGGCGTGATCCTCACGCGGGGCCCGGCCGTAGTAGTCCCAGCCCACGAAGTAGCCGCGATGACAGGCGAGGCAGGCGTCGTCCTTGGGCTTTCCGTCCCGGTGGGGTTCGCTTCCATGACAGTCGTTGCAGGAAGAGACGTGACAGCCCGAGCAGGAGGCCTCGAAGAAACGGCCGCCCTCCGCCTTTCCGAAGGCGCGATGGGCGAAGGCGCGCTCCGCCGCACGCGTCGACATCGGCCCCGAGAGCGCGGCCCGGGCCCTGGGGTGACAGCCGAGGCAGTTCGCCTCGGCCGCCCCCGCCGGTGCCGGGTCAGCGAGCAGCCAGAAGGCGGCGATGAAGAGGGTCTTGCAGAGCGTCATAGTCGAGCTTCTTGAGATAAATCGGATCCTTGCCGGTCTCGTGACAGACCAGGCACAGGTTCACGGCGAACACGCGCCGCACTTCGTCGTGCTCGAGCGGGCGCGCCCCCGTGCGGGTGATCGCGGCGTGAGACACCACCCGTCCGCGGTCCATGGCGAGGAAACCGTCGAGCGCCTTCTTGTCGTTCTTCTCGCAGAGCAGCGTGCTCTTCACCCCGCCCTGCTCCAGCAGGCTCTGGCCGAAGCCCAGGAACGCGGGGTTCCCGTGACACTCCGTGCAGCCCACCGCCCGCGTGCCGGTGTTGTGACCATAGAACGGCGCGAAGCGAAGCTGCGGCTTTCCCTTGTAGTTCGCCACCGCGTCGTCCTTCGAGAGGCTGCCGTCGGGCTCGATCACGGTCACGAAGGTCTGGCAACCCGGAGTCACGGGCGAGATTCGACCGTCCTGGTTCAGAGCCAGCGGGAACGGGTAGAGCGTCCGGTAGTCCTCGGTTTCGCTGAACTCGCCGGGAGTCTCGCGGTCCTCCACGAAGTCCCAGCCCGTGCTGCGTTTGTCGTAGGCGGTGTGGCAGCCGTAACACTGCACCACGCTGCGCGAGTGGCAGGTGGCGCATTCCATCCGCTCATGGCCGGCCACGCGATGCTCGGCCGTGCCCGTGATCACCGGGCTCTTCAGGAGCTTGCCTTCGCGCTTGGTCGCGAGCACGACCTGGCCGTCCTTCTCGAACACGTTGGAGTACGGCCGGTCTCTGGAGGTGAGCGCCATCCTGAAACCGGGACGGATGCGGAAACCGTACTGACGCGACTCGATCAGCGGCAGGTCGCTTTCGCGGGAGACGGTGACGAAACGAGGCGGCTCGAGGACGTCGCCGTGACAGTCCTCGCACCGGATCTCGAGCTGGCCCCGCATGTCCTTCGAGGCGTAGCCCTCGCCCATGACCTCGCGCGAGGTGTGGCAGTCGATGCACTCCATCCCCGCGAGGAAGTGGACATCGGGTGCGGTGTGCGAGAAGGAGCGCTCGTCGCTGCCCGGGACGGGTCCGGGCATGCCATTCCTGGTGGGAACGAGGCCGTTGTTGCCGTCGTACAGGCCCTGGTACGAGAGCGCGTGACGGCCGCTGCGGTGGTGACACTGCGCGCACGCCTGCATGGGCGGCAGGCCTTGCATCGTATGCGTGGCGCTGTTCGGGCTCTTTCCCTTCATGGTGGGGTCGCCGCCGCGGTAGGTCGCCCCATCGCTGTAGGAGAAGTGGCACGCCGCGCAACCGGCGGGGTGTCCCGCCCCATCGAGCGCCTCGTTCTGCCGCGCCACGTGGCAGCGAGCGCAGAACTTCCGGTAAAGGTCGCCCGAGAGGTTGTTGAGCTGCCCGACGTCGGTGTGGTCGATCGCCTTCCCGTCGGGCCTGTACGCCGGGCCCTGGCGCGACGAGTACACGACTCCTGGCCGCTCGCCCTCCCAGGTCGCCTGGATCTGCCCGATCATCCCCGTGTTGGTGAACATCTGGCTGGTCTTCATCCGCTCGAGTTGATGCTGGTGGCAGGGCCCGCAGCCTTTCTCCCAACGGCCGGGGAAGGAGGGATTCGAGAGACCCAGCAGTCCCTGGTGACCTGCCTCCTTCGTCCTGCCCTCTGCGTCGCCCCCGTGGCAGGACACGCACCCGTCGTGAGTCGCCGAAGCGCGCTCGAGTCCCTGGTGGCAGCTCTGGCACTGCCCGGCGGCGGCCTCCGGCGGCGCCGTCGACCGACCGCAGCCAAAGGCGAGCAGCAGCGGCACGAAGAATGTGCGCCAGGCCGCGGAATGGCTCTTCACACACGAATGGAATAGCAGGACCAGTGCCACGGCTAAGTCCATCAGATGCAGTCTTATGCGCGCTTTCCGCGGCAAGATTTGCGGAGGCCTACCCTCGCCGCGCAGGTCCTGCGTACTCGTGGTCGTGCTCGGCCACGGGGGTGCGTCAGCGGTTGGTCTCTACCACCTCGCTTGAGGCCGCAGTGTCTCGATGATCCTGGCGTCGACCCAGAAGCTGTCCCCGTACCCGTTCAAGGGCTCGTTGAAAGCACGGACCAGGCCGGCATAGGTGGAGGGGGGCCGCTCCAGCGAGTACCTGCGGCTGGTGAAAAACAGATACCTGCCGTCCGGGGAGAGGATCTGGGCATTCTCTGCCCCCGGCGAGTTGACGGCGGCGCCCATGTTGACGAGTTCCGACCACTTCCCCTCAGGGGAGCGGAAAGTGACGTAAAGGTCGGCGAGTCCAGGCGGCGGGACGTTCCTGCTGGTGGAGACGACGAGGTAGCTCTCGTCGGGGGCGATCAGGGTGTCTCCTTCGGAACCGGCGCTGTTCACCGGTTCGGGAAGGCAATCGGCCTGCACATAGTGCCCGCCCGCCAGCTCGGACCTGTAGATGTCGGCCTGACCGATGCAGCCAGGCCGCCGCGACTGGAAGTACAGCGTCCCGCTCTTCGTCAACGTCGGGTAGAACTCGTGCGCATCGGTGTTGATCGGCGTACCCATGCGGACCGGCTCGCCCCATCCCTTCCCGGCGCGGTCGACGTACCAGATGTCGTAATCCCGCTTCGCCGGATCGCCGGTCTTCAGGGGCCGGTTGGAGCAGAAGTAGACCCGCTTGCCGTCGTAGGAGACGAACGGATCCACGCCGCCGAACTCGCCTGAAAACGGGGCGACCTCGGGCTTGCCCCAGCGGCCGTCTTCCTCCCTGGCCATGACCAGGGCCCATCTGAAGTCCCCCGACTGAACGGAGAAGATGACCTCCTTCCCGCCGGGGAAGAACACCGTGTTCAATTCCGGCAGGCCGGTCGAAATCATGCCCGCGCCGAAGAGCTGGGCGGTCTCGCCCGGTGGAGTCTGACCGAAGTACTCTCCGCGGAGGATCTTTCCGTCCTGCGCCGGCCCATACGAGCCGAGCAGAGCGACCGTCGCCGCCGCCAGTAGCCCGGTTGCCCAGGTGGTGCTCTTCACAAAGTTCTCAGTACCCCGGTGTGATCTTCACCGTCCGCTTTTCTTCGAACCAGAGGAAGGGGTCATCCTCCATGGTGCCGTAGGGCAGGTACCAGAGTTTCACCTCTATTTCGAGACGATCGCTGGGGAAGGTCCGGACCGTTTCCCCGTCCTCGCGCTCCTCGTCCTTTACCGGGAAGAAGATGTCGTAGACCGACGCCACCGTGCGCAGCGGAGGGAGCGCGCTGTCCTGGAGCATCCCGCTCTTCTCGTACGGGCCTCGTCCCATCCGGTCGCCCCGGCCGAGCTGCTGCGGGGTCGGCATGAAGATCCGCTCGCTGTTGAAGACCTCCTGGCCGTCCTTGTCCCTGGCGATGACCGACTGAACCAGCCGGTTGGGAGTGGGTCAGCCATCGGGCAGGCCGTGGCCGGCCCGGTTCGTCAGCTCGACCTTCACCGTGGCCTTGGGCCGCACCGTCGTGTTGTCGCGCCATACGATCCCGGTCGCCTCGACCCGCATCTCCACCGCCTGCTTCGCCATGACCGGGGAGCGGTAGCTCTGCATGTTGTGCCCCAGCTTGGAGGTGCGCATGTGGCACTCCTGACAGGTCTTGTTGCCTCCTTCGGGGATGTACGCGAAGAGGTAGCTGCCATAGGCGGTGGCGCACTGCGTGGGGTTGTGCAACTCGAGGTTGGGGCCGAGTCCGTGGCACTGGCCGCAGAAGATCGACTCGGAAAGGATCGCGCCCTTCGCCATCTTCGGAAACTTCGGATCCGGGTGCTCTCCAGCCTGGCTGCCGTAGACGGTATCCGCCGCCGCGTAGCCGTCCGTCCACTTGTGGATGACGGCGTTGCGGTTGTGACAGACCAGGCAGTTGATGTTGAGCGACGTGAGCGCCCCCTTCGCCTTTTCGATTCCGGCCTCATCCTCTTCCTCGACCGCGCTCTGCCAGGCGTCAATGGTGGTGAGGATCTCCTGGGCGACCCTGTCGGTCGCGTCCGCGAGCTGCGGCAGGTGGCACTTGGTGCAGCCCATCAGATGCTCGACCCGCACGTCCTTCTGGGTCTTCACCCCGGATGCCGGCCATTTCATGAGGCCGTTCACCACGGCCGTCTTGAAGGTGGAGGCGGTGCGACCGTTGCCGAAGATCGAGCGGGAGTGCGCGGAGAGGGCCCACTCGTCATGCGTGTCCTTGTGGCACTCCATGCAGGAGCCGGAGTCGTAGCGGGCGGCGAGCTCGGCGATCGAGTTGGCCTTGGGCGGAACCGACGCCTTGGCCTCCTTGCCGGCTGACTTTGACGCGGCCCCGGCGGCGCCGATACTGATCAGCGCCGCCAGGCATGTCACCATCGACGCCCGGGGTGTGCTCATGGCGCTAGCACCCCGCCGGAGCAGCGGGTCCCTTTTCCAGAGTCACCTTGTCGCCGACCTTGAGTTCAGAGGCCTTCTTGGAGTTGAAAACGACGGTGGTGGCGGAAACGTCCACGATCTTGCCCACGCCGCCCTTGACTTCGGCCAGCTTGATGCCGCCCCCCTTCTTCACCCAGGCCGGCTTCTCGCCCGTGACCTCGACCTCGACCTTCACGCCGTTGATGGACATGACGGTGCCGGCCATCGGCGGCGCCTTGGCCGACGCAGCCTTCGTATCGGTAGCCCCGGTTTGGGACTGGGACGGGGTGGCGAGGGCAAAAGCAGCCCACAGACCGATGCCCAGCGCGAGCGTCAAACGGTTGGTCATGGTGTCTCTCCTGTCGTTCAAAAGACGAGCTGCAGTTGGGTCACGAAGGTGTTGAAGTCCTTAACCGACCCCTTGTCGAACTTGGTGTGAGAGAACTCGGCGCTGAGCTTCAGGCTCTGTCCCCATACGTAGTAGTTGAGGCCGCCGCCGTACCAGTCGACGATCTCGTCGATGGTGTCGTTCAGCGAGGCGAAGCGCCACTTCTCGTAGCGGCCGAAGAACTGCAGGTTGCTGTCCTTCACCAGGTAGCCGGCCTTGCCGTACCACCCGTTCTTCTCACCGGTGAGGCCCAGCGAGCCGTTGTCCGGAGTGGCGCCCTTGTAGGCGCCGTCGAGATCCACGTCCTCGTAGGCGCCCGCCAGGGTCACGGTTCCGATGCTCTTCATCGGGTACTCGAAGAAGCCGTCAACCGTCCAGGCCTTGTAATCCCTGGGCTGAATCCGGTTGATGGTGTCGGTGTAGGTCACCTTCTTCTCCATCTGGTAGGCCCCGCCGATCGTGAGGACCTTCTTCTCCCCGAGGTAGGTACCCTTGTAGCCGTAGCCGCTCTCGGGATCGAGCAGAGTGACGTGTCCCCGGAACGAGTAGCGGAAGTTCGACGCCGGGGTCGTCGCTCCCGAGGCAGCCGGACGTCCCTCCATCGCGTCGGCGCGGTACTGGACCCGATCCTTGAGAAGGTTGCCCCAGATCGCGACGCCGTTGTCGCGCGTGCCCACGTAGGGGGCGCGGATGAAGAGCGAGCGATCGAGGGTCAGGGGGTCTTCGCAGGCCTCAAGGTTTTCCCGGGACAGGTTGTACTTGAACTTGCCAACGTTGATCTTGAAGGCGGGGTGCAGGTCGAAGCGCATCACCGCGTCCAGCAACTGGAAGTCCGTGCCGCTGTTTGAGCCAGTGACTCCGGCCGCGCCGACGTTCGAATCCCCCGCGAACTCGGTCTGCACGTACACGCTGAACTTGTCCCCCCAGGCCCCCCGCAGTGCGATGCGGTTGCGGCGGAAGCCGAAGCTGGTCGTGGTGTCGTCGTTGTCGACGCCCGACCCGGCATCGCGGGCGGTCATTCGGAACTGCGCCTTGTAGTCGATCTGCAGGACGCCTTGGTCTTCCTCCCCGAAGACGATCTTGGGGCCGCCGTCTGCCCCCCACGGTGGACTGCTCATCTTGCTCTGGGCGGACGACGAAGCGGCGAGCAGCAGCAGCCCGGCGCCGAGGGTGAGCACGACACCGACCGTGCGTGGCTTGTTCATCGAAGTTCTCCTTGCCGAAGGTCCTTGGGCCTGGTTGGATGGCATGACTAACACCCGCTTCCCGGGGGCTTGGGCCCGCTCGGCGTGGTGGGCGTGGTGCCGCCGCCCGTGGCGGAGATGAACTTGCTGTCGTCCACCTCGATCTGGTTCACCTCCGTCTGGGACGGGGGGTAGATGAAGTTGCCGGGCAGGAACGGGTTCTCCCCCGCGACCGGAGCGGGGAGGGTCCCGACGCTCCGGAAGAGGGCGGTCCCGGGGGTCAGGACATCGAAAGCCCAGGCGTTGGCCTGCGCCTCGGTGGCGCCCGCGGCGCGGATCTTCGCGAAGCTGTAGTTGTTCCACTGGCTCGAAGAGCCGTCGTACATCGCGATGTCGCCCTCCGGCACTTCCAGCACGGCGTCGAAGAGAACGAAGGTCGGAGACGCGCTCACGGAGCTTCCGCACATCACCACCGTCTTTCGGGTCGGCGAGAGGAAGGTATTGGTGGCGCCGTCCAGGACCGGGAGCGAGGCCATGCGCGCCAGCAGCGTCTCTCGGCTGGGATAGAGCCGGTTGCGGCCGGCCTCGCCGTTGACGCGATCCAGCACGAACTGATAACCGCTGGTGCCCCGGAAGGTGTTCGCGATGTAAGGGCTGGTGGCGAAGCCGCGCACGTCGAGCATCTGAACCCCCGCCCGCTGCGCCGGGTTCTGGTTGAGCGAATCGACCAGCGAGAGCATCTCGCCGACCGAATAGCGAACCGCGGACTTCACCGTCTTGTTACCGGTCAGGTTGTAGGAGGAGGGCGGCACGGAGACGATCGCATCGGTGAGCGCCTGGCCGGCGACCTCCCAGGCATCGTCGCCGCCATTGAGGATCTTCACGCGAGACCGCGCGAAGCCCCAGTACCGGAAGGTCCAGTAGGCCACGGACATCTGATACATCTCGCTGTCCGACGTGGCCTTGGGCACGGTGAGCACGATCGTGGTGTGCTCGTCGATGCCCAGACGCTTGGCCAGCGCGTCCATCTGCGGCCCCGCGAGCATCATGGTGCCCGAGGGACCGAGACCTTCCTCCCGAGTCATGCTCAACTCGGCGCTGAAATCCAGGAGGACCGAGTCGGGAATGTGCTTCTTGGTGGGAGAGGTGAAGTTGGCGCGGTTCGTCACGGACACGACGACGACGCGGTCGGCCACGCCGAAGGGCGCGTTGATCTTGCCTTCGTCCGCCCAGGCGATGAGGGTCTGGGCGTTGATGATCGGGGGCGCCAGGGTGGTGGACACGGGATTGTCGTATCCGGTCGTGCCGCCGTCGCCGGAACATCCGGATCCGCCGAGTACGAGCGCGATGACGGCCGCGGACAGAAAGTGTGCCTGGGTCAGGCGTGGGTTCAAGGGACCGAGTGACATGCGCGCCTCCTTCTAGAGTCTTTCGAATCAGTCGCCAGTGGCTGGTTGCCTCGGATGGCGAACTGGTCCGCGTCGGCCCCGCCAGGGGTGCGCGGCGCCGTGCCGGATTGTGCAAGATGCGTGCCCCTCAGCCACCCGCTCAGGGCGTTGAACTTGCGCGGGAATAGCCCGCTCACTGCGCAGCGAGTGCGTCAGGCGAGCGCGGCGCCAGCAAAGGCTGCGTAAGGGCGGGCAGGACTGTCTCTCTGCTGATCTTCCTTGCGGCGGCGCCACGCGGGCAAGGCCCTGCTGCGCCGCGTCGCGTCGATGCGGGTGAATTGTCATGTCGTGTGCTGTTAGTCGGATGCGGACGCCTTAACAGCCTTCCTTCTTCTTCCTTGACTTCGCCGGAGCGGTGCCCGTGGGCGCGGCCGGCGCCTCGACCTTCGGAAGTTCGGGCGCCTTCATCGCGGCCGTCCCCCCGGGGCCGCCGGTGCGGGGCGCGCCGCCGAAGAAGCGGGACAACGAGGCGGCGCGTTCGAATCGCGCCCGCTCCAGCGGTGTGGCGTGTTCGGCCAGAGTCGGGAACAGGACCTCGTCCTTCCACTGGTCGAGACCGCCCTTCAGCGTGTAGAGATTCCGGTAGCCCTTGGCCCTCATGAGCATCCAGCCCTGGTAGGCGTGAATGCCGCCATCGGAGTAGAGAACGATCTTTTCGGTGGGCGAAAGTCCTGCGTCCGGCAGCGAGGAGAGAACGAGATTCTCCGCGGTGGGAATGTGGTATTCCGCGAACTCGCGTTCGCCTCGGAGGTCGATGAGGCGGTAGTCCGTCCGTCCCTGGACGATCCAGGAGGTCAGGTCGCCGACCAGGACGTGGTCTTTCTCCTGTTCGATCAGGCCGGCGAGGTCTTTCACATCCACCGCGACCACCGTGCTCTGGTAGGGGCTCGCGAAGAGAGAGAGGAAGCCGAGGCACAGGGCTCCGGCCGCGAGCTTCTGATTCAGGGGGAGAGCGGACCAGCGAGCCTGCATCGTCATTCCGGCCTCCCTTCGACTCTTGCTCCGAACCGGGCTTCGAGCAGGGAGGCGCCGAAAAAGCCCGCGATCGCCATCACCACCACCCCGAACACCACGAGCCCATAGGGAAGGTGAAGCAACTGCGGGAGAGTCAGGGTTCCGGCGCTGCCCGAAAGGTAGAGGCCCTTGAGCCATGGGAAGAAGAAGGCGAACCCGAGAGTGCCTGCCCCGATTCCGAGGGCATAGAGCATGGCGTCGATCCGCCCGGTGGCCACGGCCGCGAGCGACGTGCCCGGGCAATACCCGCCGATCACGAAGCCCGCGCCGAGGAGCAGGCCGCCTACGATCTGGGGCGTCCAGTAGGTCGGCACCAGGTAGACCTGCGAGAGGTCCAGCGCGCCCATCCAGCCGAGGAGCGTCACGCCGAGCATGGCGGTCACGATGGCGGTAAACATCACTTTGAAGACCGCGAGGTCGGTCAGGTAGAACTGGGCCACCAGCTTCCGCACGCTGCCGAAGCCGGCCCGCTCGAGGAAGAAGCCAAAGCCCATGCCGATGATGAGAGCAACGATGAGGCTGGCTTCGTCACCGAAGAGACCGTACTTGAAGAAAGGGGCGGTCATATCCATTCCTTTCGAAGGAACCAGGCGACGGCATAAGCACCGCCGAAGACGCAGATCATGAAGGCCCAGCTCCCGGCATTGAGCAGGGCGCCGCCGGTGAGGGCCTGGCCGCTGGTGCAGCCTCGCCCCAGGTGGGCGCCCACGGCCATCAGCGCTCCGCCGCCGAAGGCGAGCCAGAGCCGCGTCGCGCGGGTGGCCCGCGGGCCTTTCTCGACCATCACCTTCATCCGCGAGGCGAGAAGGCCCGAGATGAGCGCGCCCAGGAAGACGCCGATCACCTCGAAGACGAGCCACGCCTTGAGCGGGTGGGTGGATCCGTCGCCGATGTAAGGCTCGAGGAATTCATTGCCCGCCACGTAGCCGGGGGCTACCGCGTGCAGGGCCCAGGCGGTGGTGGCGGAGAACGCCCCGGAGGCGCCCAGCCCGCGACCCATCACCACGAAGGAAGCGAGCAGCACCAGGCCGAGGCCGATGCCCGCGACGTAGGGGTTCATGTATGGCTGCGCTACGCGCGCGTGAACCTCCTCGTGCCCTTTCGACTGAACCGCTCCCATCGGTCCGACCAGGTCGGGAGTCGTCGTTGCCATGTCGCTATCTCCTCTTCAACCGCGAGGCCAGTGAGAGGCCTGACCCGCGTAAACCACCACGAACCTCAGGGCCAGCCCGCCCAGGAGGACGAGAACCGGAGCCACCGGGGTGTGGGCGATGCGGTGGGTTACGGCCAGGGTCTGAATCAGCAGGGGGACCAGAATGCCCGCGCCGATCACCAGCGCCCAGAAGACCGCGGTATAGGGCCCTCCGATGAGAAGTCCGGCGGCCTGAGCCTGGGCCTCTCCAGCGCTCATGAGACCAATCAGGAACAGGGCGATCAGCGCGAGTTCGACGGCCAGGAAGGCGTTGTCCGCCTTCGCCAGGCCCTCGCTCTCCTCACGGTCCCGCGCCATCATGTGGCCGAAGGCGGCGCTCGCGGAGAGTCCCGAGACGAGGAAGATGGGGCCGAGAAGGGCGCTCGACCACAAGGGGCGCGCCCCGAGCGACGAGAGCAGGATTCCCGTGTAGATGCCGAGACCGATTCCCGAAGCGATGCTCGCGATTCCGATCCATCGCACCCTGGACCGGTCGGCCTTCCACCGGCCCGAGAGCTCTTCCAGGCCCGGCACGAACCAGAGGGCGGCGGATGGCGGCCTCAGCACGACGCCCGCGAGGAGGACCGGATACACGAGGAGGAGGATCCAGGCTCCCCACGACATTGGAGAGGCGAGCTGGAAGGTTACATACAGGCGCCAGACATACAGCTTGTGTTCGAGGTCGAGGAACAGGGCCAGCATGCCCAGGCTCAACAGGACCAGGCCGATGAGAGGCAGGTCCGAGTAGACGCTCGACCGCCGCTCGTGCCCCCCTCGAATGAAGGCCACGCCCGAGAGGACCATGAGCCCGGCCACGAAGCCGCCGAGGAACAGGTAGAGCGGTATCTCGTATCCCCAGACGTGGAGGGCCGGGTCGATCATCGGGTTGTGACGGGTCGAAACGAGTTCGAACATCGCGGGGCCTTTAGGTCAGGTAGAAGATTCGCGGGCGGGTTCCCGCCTCGGGCAGGAGCGAGTGATTGCGTCTCGAGGCGAGCAAACGGCTGACCTCGGACTGCGGGTCATCGAGGTCTCCGAAGTACATGCAGCGGGTCGGGCACACCGCGACGCACGCCGGCGGCACGCCCTTCTCGACCCGGTGGATGCAGAACGTGCACTTGTCGGCGTAACCCTCGGGGTGGATGAAGCGGGCGTCGTACGGACACGAGGCGAGACACGCCTTGCAGCCGATGCATTCTTTCTCGTCGACTAACACCACACCCCCGTACTCGTGGACGTGGCTGGCCCCGGTGGGACAGCAGGACACACAGGGCGGATTGTCACAGTGGTTGCACCGCTCGCTCCGGATCTCCAGCGCCAGGGTCGGGAAGGCGCCGGTGAGCTTCTGGGTGATCCAGTCCCGATTGAATCCCTCGGGCACGCTGTTCTCCGTCTTGCAGGCCACCACGCAGTCCATGCAGCCCACGCATTTGCGGGTATCGATCACCATTCCCAGACGCGCCATGGCGATCAGGCCTCCGCCTCGAGGGTCACGAAGTTCACGTTCATGGCAGTGCCGCCCATCAGGGCGTCCGTCTCGTAACGGGTCACGAGCTGCGCGTCGCTCGCTCCAAGGTGGAGCGCCCGCCGCAGCATCTGCGAGGTGTGCCCGAAGCCGTGGACCATGTACACGCAGTCGCCGCGGATGGCCTCGGTCGCCCGGACCTTGACCGGGAGACTCACGACGCCGTCCTGGTTCTTCAGGCGAACGCGGTCTCCGCTCTTCAAGCCGTAACGGCCAGCCACACTCAGGTTCACCCACACCTCGTTCTCCGGCATCATGTCGTGGAGAATGGGATTGGTCTGGGTCCGTCCGAAGGAGTGCACGGGCGCCCGCCCGAAGAGCAGGCGGAACGAACCCGCGGACCCGGCCTTGGGCCGGCGGTACTTCGGCACGGGATCGAAACCCGCGGCCTGGAGTTGCGGCGAGTAGAACTCGATCTTGCGCGAAGGCGTCGGAAAGACGGCCTCGGCGCCATCTTCGAAGTAGAGAGGCGCCGGTCTCCCGAGGGCGATGCCCGTCTTCTTCAGGGTCTGCAAGGACAGTCCGGCCGCGGTGAGTCTCCGGTCCAGGTACTCCTCGATGTCCTTCCAGGGGTAGTAGGCCTCGAGGCCGAGCTTCATGGCCAGTTCGCGCGCGATCCACCAGTTGGGTTTCTGGTCGTTCGGGGCTTCGACCACGGGCTGACGCAGGGCGACGAAGGACTGGCGGAACAGTTCCACGTTGAGTTCGTCATAACGCTCGAGATACGTCGCCTCTGGCAGGATCACATCGGCCCAGCCCGCGAGTTCACTGCCGATCACGTCCACCACCACGAGCAGGTCGAGGTTCTGGATGGCCTTGATCGTCTCTCCTTCGTTGGGGAGGGCCTGCATCAGGTTGGTGGCGTAGGCGAACCAGCCCTTGACCGGGTAGGGCTTGCCGGTGATCGTGGCTTCGCGGATGCCGGTGGTGATGGTCTCGATCGCGAAGGGATAGCGACGTCCGGGGTTATCGACCTTGCCGAGCGCCGAGACCGGGTAGGGCGGGCAGGGATACGCCGGCACTTCCATGCTGGAAGGCGCGTAGAACCCGCCCTTCCGTCCCCAGCTTCCGAGCAGGGCGTTCAAGAGTGCTATGGCGCGGCTGCGCTGGGTGTCGTCCCCGTACCAGGTTGCGTGACGGCCCGGGTGAACCAGGGTGGCGGGACGATGCCGCGCCATCTCCCGCGCGGTCTCGCGGATCACCGAAGGCTCGATGCCAGTCTCGGGGTACGCCCACTCAGGGGTGGAGGCCGCGATCTCCGCGGCGAACGCCTCGAAGCCGAAGCCGAAACGCTGGACGTAGTCCTTGTCGTAGAGACCCTCGGTGACGAGCACGTTCATCCAGGCGAGGATCAGCGCCAGGTCGGCCCCCGGCTTGATGGGGAGGTAGAACTTCGCCTTGCTGGCCGCCACCGAGAACCTCGGATCGACCACGATGATGGACGCTCCCGCGCCCACCGCCTCCGCGAACTCCTGGACCTGGGTGTTGTGCATGTTCTCGCCCAGGTGGGAGCCGATGAGGACGAGGCATTGCGCGTTTCGGATGTCCGTGCGTTCCGGCGACCCGACTTCTTCGCCGAAGGTGAGGTTGAAGCCCACGTCCCGCGGGCCGCGGCACTGGGCGAAGGAGGGTGCGGTGATGTTGGGCGTGCCGAACGCCTTGAGGGTGTGCTTCAGGAACGTGCCGCCGAGGCCGTGGCTGAACAGCGCGATCGATTCGGGACCGTGCTCGGCCTTGATCTTCTGCATCTTCGAGGCGATGAAAGTCAGGGCTTCGTCCCAGGTGACCGCGACCCACTTCTCCTCGCCCCGCGGGCCCTGGCGCATGAGAGGAGTGCGGAGGCGGTCGGAGTCGAAGTGCGCGCCCACCCCGCCGGTGCCGCGCGGGCACAACCGGCCCTCGCTCAGGGGATCGAGGGGATTGCCCTCGATCTTCCAGAGCTTGCCGTCCCTGACCGTGGCGATGGCTCCGCACTTCCAGAAGCAGATGTCGCAGAAGGTGGGCACCTGGCGCAGGCCCTTCTCCCCCTCTGAAGCCGCGGCGCGCAGCAGCCCCGGAGCGGACGCGGCCACGGTGGCCGCACCCGCGGCGACTCCTGAAACCTTCAGGAACCGCCGTCGTGAGAGGGAGGGTGCGAAGGTCATTGGGGACCGAGCCCCGCCTTGATCTGGAGGGCGAGCTCGTCGTGAATCGAGCCCGGCATGCCCATGTTCTTCATGAATGCCCACTTGCCCGCGTCCTCGAAGTACATCTTCATCCGGTACATGGTGTCGACCAGGCGCACCTTGACGGCGTCGCCGTCACGGGCGACCACCACCTCGATCGGATAGGCAGCGGCGTGGGCCAGCCCCGGGCACTTGAACGAGTCCCGGGTTTCATCGGCGCCCGCGCCCACGATGCTGAACGACTTCGTATCCATGGGTGTCCCGGAGGAGCCGAAGATCACGGTTTCCTGCTCGGGCAGGACGAACTCATAGACACGGTGCAGGCCCCAGACCGCACCTTTGCGCTCAAGGCCGGCCCGGACTTTGGATGCCACCGACTGCCAGTCGGAGGAGGCGATCACGAATTCGTCCTTGACCTTCTCACCGAAGGGGCCGCCGGCCATGACCCCCATGGTCTTTCCAATGTGGCCCTTGGTGCGCCTCTCCCCGTACTCGCGGTGAACGGAAGTCCCGGCAACCGCGCCCGCGATCGCGGCTCGAAGCGCCTCGGTGTGAGTCCGGCTCAGCTCCGCATGCGCCCGATCGTCCATGAGGACGGTGCGGTTCACGGATTCGGGATTGAGAAGGGCCACGTGAATGCCCTTCTCGTCCTCGAACACGTTGATCCGGTCCACCACCCCGAAGGGCGCGGTCTTGCGATTGACGGCCATCAGCTTCTGCGCGTACTCGGGATGGACCACCGCGAGTACCCGGGCCTTGAAACCGCAACCCTGGGGCGCGCCCGCATCGAGGGTCGCGAGCACCCGGAAGCCCGAGGCGGTGAGCGTGGTTTCAAGCGCCCCTGAAGCAGCGTCGATGGTGCCGCTCGCGCGATCGAGCACGTACTCGAACACGCCGAACGCTGTTTCCTCGGCGCCGGCCCGGACCGGCTCCCCCGAGAACGCGAGGGGGAGAGCCAGGAGGGCGGGAACGAGATACCGGGTGGCGGTCTTCATGGCTACTTGCGGATTCCGAAGGTGTAACTGAAGTCGATCTCCCACTGGTCCATCTTCAGTTCGATGGTCTGAAGGCCCGGGACTTCGAGGTTGTTCGGCCCGGTGATCGATTTCGGAATCGCCCGCACGATGGCCAGGTTGATGGCCCGGCCGTTGCTGAAGGTCCGGGTCAGACCCGCGGAGATGTGGTGTTCCATCACGCCGGGGGCGAGGATGTTGATGAGGACCTCGTTCTCGCGGATGGGCTGTTCGGCATACGAGTAACCGCCGCGAAGGGTCCAGTCCTTGTTGGCCGCGAACTGCAGTCCGCCCTTGTAGACGGTCATGTCGTGCCACCCAAAGCCCGCCCCCTCGACCATCCCGAGGCGGGTCATGCCGAGGTTGGGCAGAAAGTCGTTGCCCACCGAGTTGATGCTCTCGTAGTTGATCCACTGCACGTCGAGCGCGACCGTCACTTTGTCCGCGGGCTTCACCGCGATGCCGCCGGTGAAGGTCTGGGGAATGTCGAAGGCGCCTTCTTCCGCGAACAGCCCGGCGTACTCATCGAATGCGCTCATGCTGATCCGGCTCTGGTAGGAGAGGCCGACCGAGAACTTGTCGCTGAGTTCGCCGAGGTATCCAAGCTTCACCCCCGCGCCGTAGGAGTTCGAATGGTCCTTGTTGGTGAGGTTCGCGGGGTCGCTGGACATCGGGCCGAAGCCCGCCAGGCCCTTCGCCTCGAAACGCTGGTAGGCGAGGATCACGCTCAGTCCGAGCGCGTGGCGGGAGTCGAACTTGTGGGCGTAGGTGGGGGCGAGGAACATCTGCGACAGGTCGACGCCGGTGTCTCCCGCGCCGAAGACCGGGGCGGCGTAATCGGTGTTCATGCCGCCGTTGCCGAACGCGGTGATCCCGAACGCCCCGTTCTCCCCGACCTTCCAGTTCGCTCCGATGGCCGGAACCGGGAAGTACTTCGACCCGCTCTCGACGGTTCCCGGGGCCAGGCCGAATGTGCCGGGGTAGCCCGAAGGGGATCCGCTGACCGTGAACTGTCGATTCGGATTGAACGCCTCGACGCCAATGTCAAAACGCCGCCCCAGGAAGGCCATCGAGGCCGGGTTGGTGGCCGGAGCCTGGGTGCCCAGGTAGAGTGCCACGCCCGCGCCCGCCATCGCCTTGTAGTTGGTGCCGTAGCCGTTCGCGAAGTAGCCGTCGGTCGCGCCGACCGGGCTGGATGCGGCCAGCAGGAAGGCCAGGGTGCCGAGGGCGGGAATACTGATGCGCTTCATGGGTGTGTTTACCTCAATGTTGGGGAGGACGCGTTGCAACATTGAGCAACACACATGCCACGGCCGTGCGATTATTTATTTCAACGACTTAGCCAAGATGGAGACCAAGCGCGCGGGGCTCGGCGAGAGCGCAAATGTTGCGACGTTGCGTCGCATGAAACGAAATGTTTACCGGTTCGAGAGGCCTGCTTCGCGCATCCGGCGCCACAGTGTGGCGCGGCTGATCCCGAGCGCGCGAGCCACCTCGACCCGACGCCAGCGGTGGGCTTCGAGCGCTCTCCTCAAGTGCGCGAGGTCGGGAACGGGTCCCGCTGAGGCGGAGGCAGAGCGCGGGAAGGGAGCCGGCTCACTCGCGATTTCGACGTTCGAGGACAGCAGCTCAACCGGGAGATCTTCGAGCAGCAGCGTCTGCCCCTTGCAGACCGCGACCGCGTACTCGAGGGCGTTCTCGAGTTCGCGGACATTCCCCGGCCACGGGTTGTCGAGGACGGCGCGGAGGGCGTCGGGTGAAAACCGGAGGGCGCGTCCCTGGCGGGCGGCCACCCGGGCGAGGAGGTGGGTGGCCAGAGGTTCGATGTCGGCCCGGCGCTCGCGCAGAGGCGGAATCTCGATGGGGACGACCCGGAGGCGGTAGAAGAGGTCTTCGCGGAATCGCCCCTCCTGGACCGCGCGACGCAGGTCGAGATTGGTGGCGGCGATGATCCGCGCGTCGGTGCTCTTTGACTTGCTCTGGCCCACCGGCTCGAACGTCTTTTCCTGCAGGACGCGCAGCAGCTTGACCTGAAGGTGAAGCGGCACGTCGCCCACTTCGTCGAGGAACAACGTCCCTCCCGCGGCCAGCTCGAATCGTCCGGCACGCTCGCGGACCGCGCCCGTGAAGGCCCCGCGCACATGGCCGAAGAGTTCGCTCTCCAGCAGGTCGCCGGGAAGGGCGCCACAGTTCACGGCCACGAACGGGCCGTTCCGCCGAGGCGAGTGGGAGTGGATCGTCCGGGCCAGGATCTCCTTTCCGGTGCCGCTCTCGCCGGTCAGCAGGACGGTGGCCTCGCTGTTTTCGAGATTCTCGACCAGCCGCAGGATCCGCTCCATGGCCGACGAGCGGCCGATGAGGCCGGGGAAGAGCGACGTGGCGCCGGGCGCCGTCTGATCTTCTTCCGCGGGGCGGAGGACCACGATGTAGGCCACCCGGGGATCGCACACCGTCCCCGGATCCGAGTGGAAGGGAGCGGCGGTAAGAGACACGAGGCGCGGCCGCTCGAGCCCCACGGTGAGCATGGAACGCCAGCCCTCCCGCCGCTCGCCCGCGAGCAGCAGCTGGCGGAGAGTCCCCGCGGGACCGAACAGGTCGGCGCCGAGCAGCTCCGCGAGCGGCTTGCCCACCGCCTCATCCGAGGCCCCGCGGCCGATCAGGCGATCGAGCAGGGAGGAGGCGTGAACGACCCGGAATCCGGGGTCCACGCAAAGGAAGACGCGGCCGAGCGAAGCGAAGGCGGCGCTGACCCCCTCGATCGCGGATCGCAGCAGAAGGTCATTGCCTGGATCGGTCATACGGCAGAATCATAAGCATCGAGCGTGCCACCGCCTGGGACCCGCGCTCGGACGCCCGGGTGGTTTCCCTCTAACGGGTCATCTCCATCACCCAGTTGGTCTCCCAGGTCTCTCCGTCGTCCGCCGAGAACGCCTGCTCCCACCGGGGGTTCCCGGTATCCACCCGCGACCAGATGAAACGGACCCGGATGGGTCGCCCTTCGAAGACGTCGTCGCCGAAGAACGTGCCCGTGCTTCCGGAGAACGAACCGACCACGGGCGGTTCGAGGGTGCCCCGGCGGCTGTCGGCCCAGTAGATCGACCACCGCCCGGTTGCGGGATTGAAGAACCGGAACGACATGCCGACGAAGTCCGATCCATCGCCGATCCGGAACTCGTCCTCGTTCCCGAGGCCATTGAGCAGGACCCTGGCGACACTGGTGGCCTCGAACTCCTCCCAATCGGCGGATCCCTTGAGACGCTCGCGCAGCTTGCGGTTCGCGACCTTCCAGCGGCCCATCCAGAAGTCGAAGTCCCGCCGCCCGTCTGATTCCTTGTTCATCCTTGTTTCCTTTCAGGTTTCGAATTGATGCGATGAAACGAGGATAGGCGGCTAATAGGGCGAAACCCGCCCTGAATGCCGAATAGAGTCCGGGGATGTCGCGCCCGACCACGCGTGTGCTCACCGTCCTCGAACTCCTTCAGACCCACGGCCGCCTGACCGGCTCGGAACTCGCGCGCCGCCTCGAGGTGGATGCGCGCACCGTCCGCCGCTACATGGTGGCCCTCGAGGAGATCGGCATCCCCATCACCGCCGACCGCGGCCGCGAAGGCGCCTACATGCTGGCGCCCGGCTTCAAGCTTCCGCCCATGATGTTCACCGATGACGAAGCGGTGGCGGTCTGCGTCGGGTTGCTCGCGGCGCGCGGCCTGGGCCTCGCCGCGGCCTCCACCGCGGTGGCCAGCGCCCTGGCCAAGCTCGAACGGGTGACGCCCGGCCCGCTCAAGCAGCGGGTGAGAGCGATCGGCGACACCGTGGCTCTCGAACTGACCCGGCCCCACGCGCCCTTCGATGAGGCGCTGCTGGGCTCCTTGAGCGTGGCGGCTCAGGCTCGGACGCGCGTGCGACTCGGATATCGATCTCCCTCGGGCGAGGTCACGCAGCGGGACTTCGATCCCTATGGCCTCGCCTACCGGTCCGGGCGCTGGTATGCCGTGGGCCGTTGCCACCTGCGATCCGGATTGCGGTCGTTCCGTCTCGATCGCGTGCAGTCGGTGGATCCCCTGGGCGTGGCTTTCCGCCGGCCCCTTGGCTTCGATGTCCTCGAGCACCTTCGAGAGTCAACCGCGATGTTGCCGCGGGCGTTCGAGATCGAGGTGCGGCTCGATACGGACCTGGAGACCGCGCGACGCGAGATCTTTCCCGCGGCCGGGGTTCTCGAATGGACGGGTGACGGCGTCTCGCTTCGCGGTCAGGTGGACAGTCTTCCCTGGTTCGCGCAGGAGCTGGCGCGCCTGCCTTTCGCTTTCGAGATCAGGAAGCCGGCGGCTCTGCGCGCCGCGCTGGAGGCGGTGGCCCGGCGGCTGCTTCGAGCCAGCCGCCGATAGTGAGGGCTCAGGGTTCGGGCGGTCTCAGGCCGCGGCTTCTCCGGGTCCGGGCCGGTCCTTGACCGCTCGCACGATCGCGTAGACGGTCAGACCCACGCACAGCACGAACACCACGAGGAACAACGCCAGCGGACCCCACTGAGTCGCGACGGTCACCTGCTCCGAGGTCCGCCAGGGCGCCAGGTAGATGTCCCGGAGTTCATGGCGCGTCAGCACCATGAGCACCACGGTGGCGACGAGCGCCTCCGCGACGCGCCGCACCTCCTTCGTCTGGGTCAGAGGGTCGGTGATCCGGGACAGGACGACGAGGAGGAGCACGCCGAGGAGGATGCCCGCGGTCAGGGGGATCAGGGTGGCGGCACCGCCGCGCATGAACTCTCGGAGCACCTCTCGAGGCAGGGCCAGCAGAAGCCAGAATCCATCCGCGAGGTTGAGCGCGGTGCTCACGAAAGCCGCGCGAAGTCCAAATCGGGCCATGCCCAGGCAGGCCTCGCGATCGTCGGTCGTCGCCGCTCGACGCGTGGCCACGAAAGCGAGTGCCACCCCGGCCATGGCGACGGCGGCGAGCACGAAGTGGAGAAAGCGCGGCGCGAAAGTGGGGTCGAGGAGCGCCGCCCAGGTCTGTTGCGCGACCGACTCCCATCGTCCCGGTTGCAGGTGAAGGACGTTGATGGCGACCTGAATCGCCGCGATCTTCAGGAAGCACACCGCCTCGACGATCAGGATCGCGCGCACGCTCTTGCCCGCCTTCAGGCGGGCCTTGGCGATGTAGTTCAGGTAATACCCGAGGGTCAGGATCCCGAGCATCCCGAGCCACCACCAGGCGAGCAGGATGGTGGCGGTGTAGAAGAAGCGGCCGAACAGCACCTGCATGAAGAGCAGGGGCGCGATTCCGAACGTGATCGCGAGGGAGATGGCCCAACTGTTGGCCTCGACGAAGAAGGTCTGGATCTCCCTCGCCCCGGGACGATTTCGCCCCACCAGGGCCGCGAGCAGCGAGCCGCCCATCACCATGTTGACGAAGACGAGGTGAATCAGGAACGTGAGCACCCACAGCACATGGAACAGCCAGGGCGGTCCGGGCAGGGCCGCGGGATCGAGAGCGGGGATGAGGCTAGCGGGCATGGGAGACCTCCACGGTCTGCGGGCTCTGGAGACTCAGCAGCCAGGCCTTGAGCGCCGCGATCTCCTCGGCCGTCCCCACGAGCGGGGGCATAGCCGGGTAGTCGAGCTTCTGGGTCGCGATGTGGCCCTTTTCGGTGTGTGCGCCGGAGGTATACCCCTCGCCCTGACCTTGCAGGACTTCGAGGATGAGGCCGAGCGTGTCCGCATCGGGAGCCGCGACGAGCTGTCGCATCGATAGATAGCCATCCACGGTGTGGCAGGCCTGGCACTGCGCGCGGTACACGGCACGCCCCATCGACACCGGCGTCCCGTCGCTTTCTCTCGCGGCCCACGTAGCCTTGGATAAGATGCCGCGCTGGTTGAGGTCTTTGATCTCGCTGACCAGGATGCCGTTCGAGAACATGAAGTCCCGGATCACGAAGGGCTTTCTGACCCCCTCCCGGACCCGTTCCTCCGCGCCGAAGAAGCTGAAGGCGGCGAGGAGTCCGACCGCCGCCACCGGCCACCGTTGCGCGCGGGGCAGGACCCACGCGAACACCGCGAGCAGCATGAAAGCGGCCAGGGACCAAAGCACCAGACCTCGCGTGGCGCCGAGGGCGGGGACGAGCGGCGAGCCTCCGAGGAAGATCAAGCGGACCGACTCGGGCAATGCGTTCTCCCACCACCGATAGCCGCCCCAGGCCACAACGCCGCCCGCGACCTGAAACCCGGCCATCAGGCGCACCAGGCTCGCGCGCGCCGCGCCATCCGGCTCCCGCAGCGCGGCGAACATCATGTAGGCGCCCGCGAGGAGCACGCAGATTCCCGTGCGCATCACCAGGCCGGGGAAGTACGTGGGGTTGAAGATCGCGTCCCAGAACGAGCCGGTCTCCAGCCACTTTCCGGGAGTGAGCATGAACGAGATGATTCCCTGGATGATGACCAGGGACATGTAGGCCGCGAAGAAGTAGAGCCAGATGATGAGCAGATGCGTCCGCGGGCGGACCTTGTCCCAGGTGGCGTAGTACAGGAGTGCGGTTGCCACCTCGAGGATGAAGAAGCCCCACTCGGCCGCCCAGCCCCAGACGAAATTGTGGATCAGTGATGACGTCGCGGCGGGTTGTACCAGACCGATGGTGACCCAGATGCCGACCCCCGAGATCGCGCCGAAGACGGTGGAGACCAGGATCAGCATCTGGGAGCTTCGCCGGGCCAGGCTGCGCAACGAGGGGTCGTTGCGCCTCACGCCCAGGGTCTCCACGATCGCGATGGCGAGTCCGCCGCCCACCGCGAAATGCGAAACCCACACGTGGGTGACGGCCACGAGGGCGATCAACACTCCGCCGCCCATAGACAGGTCCCAGATCGGGTAGTCCATCGACTCTCCTTCCGTCGTTGCTGCGCGCGACGGCGTGATCATACGACCATGGTTGTTGAGGAAGGACCCTCGTGAACCCTGCGACGAAATGCCACAGCACGGGTTCGCAAGGCGGCCGCTAATCTCGCCGCCGACCGTTGGGTGCTGCCGTGGGCGCGCCCGCCACCCTCGAAAGGATCATCAACAATGCGGCTCGCCTTCGTCCTGCTTCAGACTCTCCTGGTCGGGCTTCCAGCGCTCGGCGCCTACGCGCAGAGCACCCTGGACGCCGGGAGCGTGGTCGGCGTCCTGAGGGACCGAACCGGCGCGGTGGTGCAGGCCGGGATCATTGAAATCAAGGGGCTCGACGCCGGGTTCGCCCGCTCCACCGTCAGCGACGCGGCGGGGCGCTATGCGTTCGACGCGGTCCCTCCGGGCCGCTATTCGATCTCGGCGGTGGCGCCCGGTCTGGAGAGAGCGGTGATCAAGGGCTTCGTGGTCTCGGCGAACACCGCCTCGCCCGCGGACTTCGCGCTCGACGTGGCGCGCCGACAGGCCTTTGTCGAGGTCACCGCGGCGGGGGGTGCGAGGCCCCTCGAGGTCGTGACCGACCCCCGCACCCCAAGGCAGCCCATTCCCGCTCATGACGGCGCCGACTACCTGAAGACCATCCCCGGCTTCTCGGTGATCCGGAAGGGCGGCACGGACGGGGACCCGGTCCTGCGCGGCATGGCGGGATCGCGGATCGGCATGCTCCTCGATGGCGAAGGAATCCTCGGCGGTTGCGGCAACCGCATGGACCCGCCGACCGCGTACGCTTTCCCCGAAGCCTACGACCGGATCACCGTGCTCAAAGGCCCGCAGTCGGTTCTCCACGGTCCCGGCAACTCGGCGGGTGTCGTGCTGTTCGAGCGCGAGCGTGAGCGGTACACCGAAAAGACCATTCACGCCTACGCGTCGCCGACGTTCGGCAGTTTCGGGCGCAACGATCAGGTCGCGGAGGTCAAGGGCGGAAACCGAGCGGCGTATGCGCGAGCGTCCGCGACCCGCTCCGCGCTCGATGGGTACGAGGATGGAAACTCGGTGGCGGTGCACTCCGGTTACGAACGATGGAGCGCGGACGCGGCCCTCGGCTGGACCCCCGGCGAGGCGACGCGCATAGAACTCTCGGGTGCTCGGAGCGATGGCGAGGCCGCCTACGCCGACCGCGCGATGGATGGCGTCGGCTTCGCCCGGGACAACCTCGGCCTGCGGATCGAACGCCGGAACCTCTCGACCACCTTCAAGAACCTCGAGGCGCAGGCCTTCTACAACTACGTGGACCACGTGATGGACAACTACAGCCTGCGGACGTTCACGCCGTCGATGATGATGCCGAACAAGTCGGTTTCAAATCCGGATCGGCGGACCGTGGGCGCGCGGGTGGAGGCGGCCCTCGCGTTCGGTGACCGCACCACCGCGAGCGTGGGCGGGGACTTTCAAACCAACCGGCATTCGGTTCGCAGTTCGTCCAACCAGACGGTCGTCCCCTTCGAGACTCTCGGCCGCACGCAGGACGCGGAGTTCGACACCGGCGGTGTCTTCGCGGAGCTGACGCGAGCGGTTGGCGCCAAGGGTCGGTTGCTCGGCGGGATCCGCGCCGATCGCTGGACGGGAACGGACCAGCGAAAGATCATCGCGATCGGCATGGCCCCGGCGACCCCGATGGCAAATCCGACCGCCGGCCTGACCCGCCGGGAGACCCTTATCAGCGGCTTCGCCCGCTACGAGCGGGAGATCGGATCGGCCACCCTCTACGCGGGACTCGGTCACGCCGAGCGCGCGCCCGACTACTGGGAGCTCATCAGCAAGGAGAGCGTCGCCTCCATCAGCGCCTTCAACGCGCGCCCCGAGATCACCACCCAGCTGGACGCGGGCCTCCTGTACCGGGGAGGCGCGCTGTCGGGCTCCGTCGCGATGTTCGTGAACGACATGTCGGACTTCCTCCTCGTGCAGAGCCAATACGCGAAGACGTCTACGACCATGGGCGGAATGGGCGGAGCCATGCCGGGTGGAACGAGCCAGCGTCTGACCACGATCACGCGAAACGTCGAGACATCGTCATGGGGCGGGGAAGCCAGCCTCAACTGGGCCGCGACGACGCGCCTGAAGTTCGATGCCAGCCTCGCCTATGTGCGCGGGGAGAACAAGACCGACCTTCGGCCCCTCGCTCAGCTCCCGCCCCTCGAGTCGCGGTTCGGGGTTCAGTACTCGAACGATCGCTGGTCGCTGGGCGCCCTCGCCCGAGTGGTCGCGGCGCAGGGGCGGTATGCGCTGAATCAGGGCAACATCGTGGGCCAGGACCTCGGTCCGACCGACGGCTTCAGCGTGTTCTCGCTCAACGGAAGCTGGCGCATCACCCCCCGCGTCCAGCTGAGCGCGGGCGCGGACAATCTTCTCGACAAGGCCTACTCGGAATTCATCAGTCGAGGCGGAGCCAATGTGCCCGGCTATACCGCCACCACCCGGGTGAACGAGCCGGGCCGCATGCTGTGGGTCAAGCTCGACCTGCGATACTGAGCAGGGATTCGTCGCCCCGCGCGGCCGCGACCGGGCCGCATTTCGCCATGCCACCCCTCGACCGAGAAGCCGGGCACACACCGCACGCCCTCGCTCTGCGATGGCTGGTGCAGGTCCGATGGGTGGCGGTGGCCGGCCAGCTCGCGGCGATCCTGGCGGCCCGGGCCTTCGGCGAGCCGCCGACCCTGGCCCTGCTGGTGGTGGCCGCGATCACCGCGGCCACGAATGTCGCTGCCCCACGGATGGAGACGTTCGCCCGAAGGCCCAGTCTCCCGGGGACGCTCCTTCTGCTCGACCTCTTCCTCCTCACCCTCCTGCTCTTCCTCACCGGGGGCGCCGCGAACCCATTCAGCATCTTCTATCTCGCCTACATCGCTCTCGCCGCGGTGGTCCTGAGCGCGCGCTGGACCGCCGCGCTCGCCACCAGCGCCGTCCTTCTCTACGGGATCCTCTTCACCCTCGGAACGGAGGCCGGCCAGAGCGCCGGCCACGATCACAACTTCGACGCGCACCTTCGGGGTATGTGGGTCGCCTTCGTGCTCTCGGCCGGGCTCGTCTCGTTCTTCGTCATCCGCCTGCGCTCCACCCTCGAGCAGCGCGAGCGCGATCTTCTGGCCGAGCGGACCCGCGCCGGGCGCAACGAGAAACTCGCGGCCATGGTGACCCTCGCGGCCGGGGCCGCCCATGAACTCGCGACGCCCCTGGGTACGATCGCCCTCGTGGCGGGAGAGCTGGGGAACGAGATCTCCCGCGCCGACCAGACCCAGATCGCGGCCGACCTGCGGTTGATCCGCGCCGAGGTCGAGCGCTGCCGGACCATCCTCGACGATCTTTCCGCGGGCGTGGGCGAGGCCCCGGGAGAGCGGCCGGCCCGGGAGCGCGTGGGCGCGATCGTCGACGCCTGCGTACAAACCCTGTCTCCCGAGGAGGCGGCGCGCGTCGCGGTGTCGATCGAGCCACCGGAGGCCACGGTGTTCGTCCCGCCCCGGGCGCTTCGCCGCTGCCTGGCCAGCCTCATCCGGAACGCCTTCGATGCGAGCGTCCCCGGCGCGGGCATCGAGATCCAGGCGCGGCCGTCCGGCGCCTTCGTGAACATCGCGGTGCGCGATAACGGAGTGGGGATGTCCGCGGTTGAACTGGCCCGGGCAGGCGAACCCTTCTGGACCACCAAGCCCCCCGGCCGGGGCATGGGGCTGGGGCTGTTCCTGGTCAGGGCCACCCTCGACCAGATCGGCGGGCGTCTCGATCTCCAGGCCGCCCCCGCGCGAGGCGCCACGGCGACCATGAGCCTGCCCGTGGCCGCGAATCCGTCATGAACGCGGAATCCGATTCGCGCCTCTCCCTTCTCCTCGTCGATGACGACGAGGCGTTCCGCTCGCGCCTGGCCCTCGCGCTGCGCGCGCGCAACTATGAGGTCCGCGAGGCCCCGGATGCGGGGACGGCCATCGATCTGGCGCGCGCTGAAACGCCCGAGCGCGCCCTCGTGGATCTGCGCATGCCGGGCCCGTCCGGCCTCGATCTTGTCCGGAGCCTGAAGGCCCTTGACCCTTCCACCGAGATCGTCGTCCTGACCGGATATGGGAGCATCGCCACCGCCATCGAGGCGGTCCGCCTGGGCGCGCGCGATTACCTCACCAAGCCGGTCGACGTCGACCGGATCGTGGCCGCGCTCGAAGGCGTCACCGACGGAGGCAGTCCCGCGACGCCCCTCGACGAGACGCCTTCGCTGGCGCGCGTCGAGTGGGAGCACATTCAGCGGGTGCTGTCCGATTGCGAGGGCAATGTCTCCGAGGCGGCCAGGCGTCTCGGCGTTCACCGTCGGTCGCTTCAGCGGAAGCTTTCGAGGTTCCCCGCGCTACGCTAAACCTCGCCCTCTCCGTGGCGGGCTCACGGTGATTCGGCCGGGAGACGGGAGCCGGGTTAGCGGCCCAGACTGTCGAGGGCCTTGGAGAGAGCCTCCGTGGGTCTCGTTCCGGCCAGTGCCGCGCCCGGAGTGATTTATACGAGGGGGCCCGGGGTGCGTGCCTGACGAGCGGGAAGCGACAGTGCCCGGGCGAGGAGGATGTCACCGAGATCGCCGGACGTCTTGAGGTCTTCCGGAATGATCCCTGCGCCGCCTTCTTGTCCAAGCGACCGGCGCGCAGCGGGGGCGAGAAGATCGAGGCGGCTGCCGGTGCCCGCCCCGGTGGCCGCGATCACCGCCTCGAAATGGACCCGCGCCTCCGCGAGCTGGCCGCGTCGCTGGGCCACGCGGCCCAGCAGGAATCGGGTCAGCCGCTCTTCCGGGTCATAGGGCTTGCCTTGACCAAGATGCTCGGGCCACTCGAGGGCCGAAGTCAGATGCCGGGCAGCCTCATCCCACCTTCCGGAGTTGCAGGCGGCCAGGGCCTCCAGGGTGTGGGCCTGCTCGTACATCCGATGACTTTCGCGCGCATGCTCGGAGGGCAAGACGTGGGTGCGGGCCAACACCGCGAGGGCTTCGGCGCCACGTTCAAGCTGAATCAGCGCCCGAACGTGAAGCAGAGCCAGATTGAAGTCAGCGGGGAAGATCCGCCGGGCGCGGTCCGAGGCGGCCAGGGCGTCGGCCCACCGTGCCTGCTTCTGATAGTGCTGGATTAGAGGGATCCGAACGAGGCGATCAGGTCCCGCCCGCTCCTCGGCGCGCTTCAGGTCCGGTTCCGGATCGCCGCCAGCCCTCCCGGTGAGATAGGCCCGCGCGACGTAGAACGCCCCGGCGTCCGGCGTGTTGCCGAGGGGGGTCAGGAGACGCTCCGCTTCGGGGAGCCGGTCGAACGACCACAGATTCAGCGCGAGCAGGTAGGTCCAGGTCCAGTGCCGGCTCTGCTGCGCCGCCCAGGTGAGCACGCGCAGTGTCTCCGGCCGGTAGGGAAACACGAGAGCGACGTCGGCGCTTTCCCCAAGAGTGGCGGGGGCGTTTCTGAGATAGGCGAGCCAGGCGCGCAGCAGGGGGTTCCGAAGTCGCGCCGCTCCCGCTTCCAGCAGGAGAATCGCGTCTTTGGTCTGGCCGCGATTCGCGTAGCCAATCGCCAGTTCAAGCACGATCTGGTCCGGGAACTCGCCGCGAAGCCCGTCCATGAACGCCGAAAGGGTGTCAGCCGCCGGCCGGGCCAGGTAGGCCTCGGCTCTCACGAAGTGATGCAGGGGGTCGAGTTCGAGCAACTGGGCCGACGAGGCGGAGACCTGCGCGGCGCGGCCGGAGAGGCGTCCCACCAGGGCGAGAATCTCCCAGGCGGACAGGTTGAGCCGGTTGTAGTCGAGGGCGATGCGCGCGTAGCGATCCGCCTCGACGAGGTCGGCCCTTTCGAGCGCCAGTTCGGCCAACTGCACGTTGGCCGCCGTGCGGTAGGCCATCGAGCGCGCGGCCCAGCCGAAGGCGTCACGCGCGTCCGCGGTTTTGCGGACCGCGCGATACAGATTGCCGGCGATGAAGTTCGCCTCGGCGTCGTAGGCATCGAGGCGCAAGGCGCGTCCGACCAGTTCCAGGCCTTCCCGGTAGCGCGCGCGCCGGTACTCGAGGTCCCCGAGGGCCAGCAGCGCCGCGCGATGCCCCGGGGTCCTGGCCACCGCCGCTTCGAGCATGGGCCGGGCCAGCTCATACCGCCGCCCCTGAATCAGTTCCTTCGCCTCGAAAACCAGGCGGTCGGTCTCGGGGATGGAAGCGACCACGGCCGCGTCGGTCTCGAACGGCCGCGTGAGCGTGCGCGCCGCAGGATCCGACGAGTAGTCCACGCCCAGACCTCGCAGTTCCACCCGATACGGCGCGCCTGCCCGATGGGGCGCCGTGGACTTGAACGGTTCCAGCGGGGCCAGGCTCACCGGCCGCTCGAGCACGAGGGCGCCGTCCGACCAGACGCGGAGAACGTCGGTGGCGCGGGCAAAGGCGTTCACGCCGATCTGCAACTGGCCGTCCGCCTCTCGCACCGAGATCGCGGCTTCACGCGAGGCGTCGGTGAGCCCGCCCAGGCCTTCGAGGGGAAACCACTCCTCCGTCCACCGGTCGGTGGCGAACGGATCGAAGCCGGCCTGCTTGATCGGGTTCACCTGAGCGTCGGGTGTGTACTGAACCAGCAGGCGGCCGGCCTGATACTCGACGTACTGGCCGTCCGTGTCGGTCAGCAGGTCTTCCCAGATTCCGCCGGCGCGGGAGAGCGCCCACAGCCACAACTTCTGGCCAGGCATGTCCTCATGCCTGGCCCAGTGGCCGAAGCCGTACCCCGCGTCGCGATAGTACCCGCCGAAGAAGTCCTTCAACTCTCCCACCACGTGGAAGGACTTGTGGGAGCCGAAGGTGTTGTTCCGGTAGACGGGCAGGAATCGACCCCGCTCATCGGTGGGCCACTTCTCGCGCGCGCCCGGATGGGTGAGGTAGGCGTTGCCGGGAATCGACATCTCGAGGTCATTCCTCGCGAAGGCCGCCGCGGTCATCCAGTTGTAGTAAGGCTGCTCCAGGGGCGTCGGGTTGTGCCACAGCACGTTCGTCTGAAAGGACGCCTTGTCGGCGGGCAGACGGATCTCCACGCGCCACTCCGTCCGGGAGGGCAGGTCCATGGTTCCCACCACGCAACTGACGCTTCCGTCGGGATTCGACTTGAGAACGTAGTCCACCGGAGTCGCGGTGGCCGGAGTGTGGCCAACCACGCCGAAGTTGAACTCGATGCCGCCGGAGGTCCACGGGCCGCGCAGGGCGATGTTGCGGAACTTGATCACCTCGTTGCGATAGATGAACTCGTGACCCGACTTCTTGACCCGCGCCCCCCATACCTTGCCCCCGATCTCCGGCAGCACGAAGACCTCGATCAAGTCGTTCTCCAGGGTCACGACCTTCCAGTCGCGGGGCCTGCCTTCGAGCTCGTATCCCTCGAATGAGTGGTAGGGGTACAGCCTCGTGTCCCGGGCGAGCATGGGCACGGGATCGGGCTCCGAGAAGCCGTAGGTCTTCAGCGACTGAACCGTTTCGGAGATCCGGGCGGCCCGGACGTTCTGAGCGCCCTGGGCGGGCCTCGCCGCGAAGACCGCGACGCCCAGCGCGACCAGCGGCCAATGTCGCCCGATCATGCGGGGGATCCTACTCCCGCCCCGGGGGTGCAGGACGCTAGGGCGACGGACGCGCGGTCAGGTCATTCATGAACTGCCGGAAGTCGTCCCGCCCGCGAAGGGAGTCGAGGTCGGAGTCGGTGCGGTAGAGATCGACATCGGTCAGTCCGCCGGCGACCGCGCGGCGCAGACCGCCCATCGCCGCGGTGGCGAGCGCTTCGCGCTCGTTCCGGGTCGCCCCGCCCGCGACGGAGAGAGCGAGAGCCCGGTAGCAGGCGAGGTTGTACTCGCCCTCGGGATCGTCGGAAGGCTTCGCCAGCTTGACCTCGATCGAGCGGCGGTGCGCGGCCAGGGCCTCCGCTCGCCGGCCCTGCGCCGCGTGGTAGCGCCCCAGGTTGTTGAAGGCCTTCGACAGGGGTTCCGCGGGCCTGGTCGAGTCCGGGTCGGCGCGCTGCAGCGCCTCCATCAGGTCCCGGGCCTTCACCGCGAAGTCGCCGAGGGCATCCGTGCGGCCGATCTGACGGGCGAGGTCCCCGGCCATGTTGTAGGAGATCGCGAGCTGCTCCTTGTAGTCGACGACCTGCGGGTTCGACTCGACGATGGGTCGCATGAGGGCCTGGGACCGCTCCGAGGCCGTGAGGGCGTCCGCGGGCCGTCCGCTTACCCGGAGCTGATACGTCTCCAGGTCCAGAGCGATCGCGAGTCGCGTCGTGTAGTCGAGGAGGTCCGGCCGCTCGCCATGGAGCGCCTCGTAGATCTCCCGGGCTCGCACGCTTTCCGCGAGGGCGGCGTTCGCTTCTCCGCGACTGGTCAGGATACGGACGAGCACGCTGTGACAGTGCGCGAGGTCGCGACGGTGGTCGAGATCCCCGGGATCGTCGCGGATTGCCCCTTCGAGCAGCGTGAGGGCGCGGCGGATGTCCTTGAGTCCTTCATCCTGACGGCCGTTCCTGCTCTTCATGGCGCCGAGGTTCGCGAGGGTAAGGGCGAGGCGGGCGCGATCGAGCGCGGCGGACTTCGGCCCCGCGGCCAGCCGCTCGCGGAGCGCGGCGGCGGTCGCGTAGGACGCTTCGGCGGGCCCGTTCTCGAACCGGCTTTGGCGCACCGTGCCGATGGCGTTCTCGGCGGCCGCGAGGTCGCTGATCAATCCGGCGTCATCGGGCGTCTTCGCGACCAGGGCCTGGAACGAATCCCGGGCGCGGACGAGGTCCTGCAGAGCTTCGGTATCGGAGCCGATCTGGCCCACGATCTGCCCCACCTTGTACTGCGCGCGCGCGGCCTGAAGGGCGAGCTCGGGATCGTGCCCTCGCTCATCGACGAAGCCGCGGTAGTAGGCAAGCGCCGCGTCGAGCAATTCCCTCCGCAGCGGCTGAAGGCCGGGCACGTTGAGGAGCCGGCTCTCGCTCACCTTGGTGAAGTAGGTATCGACAGCCTCGCGGGCCTGACGGAAGCCGTCTTCCGCGCGGTGACGGGCCTGCTCGACCTGCCGGTTCCTCTCGGCCAGGACCACCACGCCGACCACCAGGGCCGCGGCCGCCGCGGCCACGGGCGTCCGGTGGCGGCGAGCCCAGCGTCGGGCTCGCGCCGCGAAGGGCTCCCGCCACGCGCTCACCGGTTCGTCGGCCAT
>DAORUA010000004.1:0-2638 GCA_035432945.1 Vicinamibacteria bacterium
CTCTTCCTCGGCAACATCGAGCCGTCGCTCCAGCGCGATGTCCTGGAACAGGTCGACGCCCCCCAGCTCGTGGGCTGCGACACCATGAACCTGTGGATCAACCATCGCCTCGAGGAGCTGAAGAAGACCCTCGCCAAGGTCGAGGTTCTCCTCATCAACGACTCCGAAGCGAAGGAACTCGCGGGCGACTGGAACGTGATCCGCGCGGCGCGAAAGATCCGGGCCATGGGCCCGAAGACCCTGATCATCAAGAAGGGCGAGCACGGAGCCCTTCTCTTCCAGGAGGATTCCTGCTTCCTCGCCTCCGCGTTTCCGCTCGAGCACGTCAAGGACCCGACCGGCGCCGGCGACTCGTTCGCGGGCGGTCTCATGGGCTACCTCGACCAGTCGGATTCGCATGACGAAGCCACCTTCCGGCAGGCCGTCATCATGGGGTCGACGGTGGCGTCCTTCTGCTGCGAGGACTTCGGGGTCGAGCGCCTCCTCACCCTTAAGCAGGACGAGATCAGCGACCGATTCCACGAATTCGCGTCGATGGTGCATTTCGACCGCCTGCCCTTGAAATGAGCGCGGGGCCGATCCGCCGCGATGCGATCCTCCTGATCGGCGCGATCGCCCTCTCCTACCCGATCGGGCTCGCCCTCGACCCGTGGTTCCTTCTGCCCATCCTGAACGCGGCGCCCGCGTGGTGGATCATGACCCGCCGCCTGCGCGCGGGCGACCTGCGCGGCGCGATCCTCCTGATGCTCGTCTTTCCCCTCGCCCTCGCGGTGTTCGGAACGATCAGTCTCGCCCTGTGGCCCACCACCGATGGCCTCCCGCCCCGGGTGTTCAACGGCCCGGAGTACCGCGAGGAGATGTTCCATTGGATCCGCTTCGGTGGCGGCACGGAGGGCAACTGGCGCCTCTTCCTGCCCCTCCACATCACCCATCTCGTCGTCTTCGTCTTCGTGAGCCTGCTGTCCGGCAGCCTGGTGTCGATCACCGGCGGCGCCGTGCTCACCAACTACATGGACGGCTACGTGGCCTCGATCCACCGGGCAGGAGCGCCCCTGTGGGCCACCGTCTTGTTCGGCTGGCAGCCGTGGGCGATCAGCAGGGTGGCCGCGTTCTGCATCCTCGGGGTGGTCCTGGCCGACCCCCTTCTCTCCCGCGTCCTCCGCTACCCCGCGCAGCCGTGGAAGAAGCTGCGTCCGTGGGTTCTCGTCGCCGCCACACTCATCCTCGTCGACTGGACGCTCAAGGCCGCGCTCGCCCCGACCTGGGGGAGGGTCCTGAACTCAGCGATTCCCGTCAACCTGCCCCCGGCATTTCCGGAGAGCCCGCACCAGGGACATCACTGAGATAGAAATACGCTGACCTCGGCGGCGGCGTGCCCGGTGGCGCCGCCCTTGCCGAGTTTCTCCCGCACTTCTTCGAGGCTCCTGAGCATCTCGGCGCGCGCGGTCCCGTCGTCGAGAATGCGAAGGGTTTCCTCGGTCACGCGCGCGGGGGTGAAGTCGCCCTGGATCAGTTCGGGCACGACCACGCGGCCGGCGATCAGGTTCACCATCGCGTAATTCGAAACGCTGACCAGGGGCTTGCCCAGCGCGTAGGTCAGGGCCGAAAGCCGATAGACAACCACCATCGGGGTGAGGGTGAGCGCGGTTTCCACGGTGGCGGTTCCCGAGGCCACGATCGCCACCCGCGCCGACCGCAGGATCTCGCGGGTGGCCCCCTCGATCACCCGCACTCCCGCCGCGGCCGCTTCCGCGAGAGCGCCGGCTTTGAGGTGCGGAGCCGCGGCGAGGACGAATTGGAGGTCGGGGCGTCTCTCGCGAAGAAGTTCCACCGCGCCCAGCATCGGGGGGAGGTTGAACGCCACCTCCTTGTTCCGGCTACCGGGGAGGAGTGCGATCACGGGCCGGTCGCCATCGAGGCCGAGGCTCTTCGCGACCTCGGCCCGGTCTTCGGGAGGCTTCACGTGGTCGATCAGGGGATGCCCGACGAAGGCCACCGGCACCGACGCGTCGCGGTAGATCTGCTCCTCGAACGGGAAGATCACGAGCATCTTCGCGACGTCGCGCTTGACGTCTCTGATCCGGCCCCGGCGCCACGCCCACAGTTGCGGCGAGACGTAGTAGACGACGGGGATGCCGAGCTTCTTCAACTCCCGGGCGAGGCGCAGGTTGAAGTCGGGATAGTCGATCAGGACCGCGACATCCGGCCGGAACCGCGCGGCCTCCGCCACCACTGAATCGAACAGGGCCTTGATCCTTCTCAGGTGCGAGAGAACCTCGAACAGGCCCACCACCGCCAGGTCCTTGAGGTGGGCGAGCAGGCGCACGTCCTCCGCGGCCAGGAGGTCGCCCCCGAGGCCGATGGCCTCGAGGCCGGGATGCCGCCTTCGCAGCTCGGCCACGAGTTCTTTCGCGTAGAACTCGCCCGAGGGCTCGCCGCAGGAGATCAGCAGTCGCGGCATTCGTTCCTATTTCGCACTCGGGACTCCGAAGAGGTGCTTGTCGAACCAGTCCAGATTCTCCTGCAAGGCGTGGCGCAGCGCCTTCGGCTTGTTGAGTCCGTGGCCGAAACCCCTGTAGAGCGCGAGCCGGGCTTCGACCCCCTGATCGCGAAGACCCTGGTACAGCTCGAAGGCGTC
>DAORUA010000004.1:2738-6388 GCA_035432945.1 Vicinamibacteria bacterium
TCGTGGGTGGTGAGGAAGGCCGAGATGTAGCCGCCCTGGCTCCAGCCCATGACCCCGACCTTCGTCTTGTCCACGAGGCCCTTCGCGATCAGGCTGTCGATGCCGGAGATCACGTCCCAGGCATCGCCCACGCCGAGGTTGCGGACGTTGAGCGACCGGAACGCTTCGCCATAGCCGGCGCTGCCGCGGTAGTTGGGCTCGAGGATGAGCGCGCCTTTCGCGAGCCAGGCTTCCATCGGATACACGTACCCGGCGCCGAAAAGGCTCGGGCGCGAAACCCCGGTGGGGCCGCCGTGGATGATGACGAGGAGCGGAGCTTGAGCGCCGGGGGTGTACCCGGCGGGCTTTCGCAGGACGCCTTCGATCAGGGTTCCATCCGTGCTCTTCCACGAAACCACCTCGCTCGTCCCGAGGGTGAAGGCGGCGAGATCCCGGCCCACGTCCGACAGCTTCTTCGCGGCCCCTCCCGACGCCGCACCGGCGAACACTTCCGGATAGGCGCTCGCCGAGCTTCCGATGAAGGCGAGATTCGCGGCGTCGGCGCTGAATGCGAACCCGGTGGCGATCGGGCTCTCCAGAGGCACGCGGGCCACCGTTTTTCCGGCCGGCTCGACCTTGAAGAGGCCGGCCTCCGTCTTCTGGTTCGCGGCGAGAAAGATCCCGTTCCTGGTCCAGGCCACGAGGCGGGGATCCTCATCGAAGGCGGAGGTGATCGGGGTGATGGTCCCGCCCGCGGCCGGGATGGTCGCGACCTTGCCGTTCTTGTAATAGAAAGACGCGACTTCCTGCATGGCGGTGGCGAAAGCGATCAGCTTTCCATCCGGCGAGTAGCGCGGATCGCCGTCCGGCCCGTCCTGGTTCACGAGCGGGCGGACGGTCGCGGAATCGGTGTCGACGACCGAGATGTTGGAGGTAACGCCGAACGAAGGGTCGGTGCTCTGACTGAAGTCGAAGGCGATCTCACGATCGTCGGGCGACCAGTCGAAGGCGCCCACCACGAACGTGCCCGAGGTCAGGCGCTTCGAAGCGCCGTCGTCCACCTTGATGACATGCAGGTGGGCCGGGTTCGTGGCTTCGTCCTCGATGGTCACGTCGCCGTACAGCTTCTGCCTCTCCTTCATGGCCTCGGTCTTCGGGTCCGTGGCGACGAAGGCGATCCGCTTCCCGTCGCGCGAGTACGCGAAGCGCGACACCCCTTCCTCGGCGCTCGTGAGCTTGCGCGACTCCCCGCCGGAGAGGCTCATCACGTAGACCTGCCTCTTACCCTCGCGGTCGGAGAGGAACGCGAGCGACGACCCGTCCGGCGAGAAGGCCGGGGCGTCGGAGGACTTCTTCGCCTGCGTGAAGACACGCGAGGTCCCGGACTTCACGTCGGCGAGCCAGATCTCGGTCTCGAACGCGTTCTCCTCCCAGTTGGCCTTGCGGACGACGTACGCGACGCGCGCGCCATCGGGAGACATCGCCGGTTGAGAGACGCGTTTCAGGGCGACCATGTCGTCGATGGCCGGCACCCGGGTGTCCGCGAAGGCGAAGGACGGTAGGAGGGCCGCGGCCAGGAGAAGGCGTCTCACTTCACACCCCATTTCGCGAACCATGCCAGTTCCCTTTCGATCTTGTCGACCTGATGGTTGGGCTCGCGGAAGCCGTGCGCCTCCCGCGGATAGGTCACGAACTCGGTGGGCACCCCGAGCTTCTTCAACCCGAGGTACAGCTCCTGGCCCTGGCCCAGGGGCACGCGGTCGTCGGCCTGGCCGTGAAGGATGAGAGTGGGCGTCTTCGCCTTGGTGATCCAGGCCATGGCCGAAGCACTCCAATAGGTCTCGGCCTTCGCGTAGGGAGGTCCATCGAAGTAGTCGTCCAGGGTGGAGGGAATGTCGTTGGTCCCGTACATGCTGTAGAGGTTCGTCAGAGCTGCGCCGCAGCTCGCGGCCTTGAACCGCGTGGTCTGGGTGATCGACCACGCGCACATGTAGCCGCCGTAGCTCCACCCGTGAAGCGCCATGCGGTCCGGATCGGCGACCCCCTTCGCGACGAGCGAATCGACGCCGCTCATGATGTCCTGGAAGTCGCCCTTGCCCCAGTCGTTGACGTTGAGGCGCTGGAAGGCGTCGCCGTAGCCCGTGCTTCCGCGGAAGTTGGGCTGGAACACCGCGTAGCCGCGCCCGGTGAGGATGTGGTGGTAGTTGTTCATGGACGAGGGGAAGGTCAGGGTGTAAGCACCCGAGGGCCCGCCATGAACGTGCACGATGAGGGGAAGCTTCTTTCCCGTCGAGCCATTGGGACGATGGAGCAGGCCCTCGATTTCGCGACCGTCGGGCGCCTTCCACTTCACCACCTCGGTGACGGAGAGGGCGAACTCGGCGAGCTTCGAGTTGAGCGTGGTCAGGCGCCGCGCCGGGGCCGTGGCCGAGGGCAGCGAAGCGGCGTCGACGTCCTGGAGGTAGACGTCGTTCGGCGAGCGCGGATCCTGACGCAGATAGACCAGGGAGGGGGCGCGGGTCGCGAGCATGGGCGAGGACACGCTGTAGGCGCCGCTCATGAAGGCGCGCGGCGCCCCGCCCTTGACCGGCACGGAGTAGAGCCGGCCTTCGACGCCCACGGTGGCGGTGAAGAGGATCGACGCGCCATCGCTCGACCAGAGGATGGCCCCGGGGTTCAGGTCGACCGGAGTGAGTCGGGTGAGGGCGCCTCCGCCTCGGGGAATGAGAGCGATCGAGTCGGCCCCCGTCCGCGGCAGCTTTCCGTCGCGGGTCAGGAAGGCGATGGTCCGGCCGTCGGGCGAGTAGCGCGGCGACACGTCCGTTCCGGAGTTCTCGAAGAGCAGCCGCGGCACACCGCCGGCCGCAGGGACGATCACGATGTCCGAAGCGCTGCCGTCATCGGCCTTCGGCGTGGGTCGACGCACCGCGGCGATCTCGGCCCCGTCCGGCGAGACGCGCGCATCGGAGAGGGTGAACGCCCCTTCGGTGAGTCGCTTCGTCTCCTTCGTGGCCACGTCGATTCGATGCAGGTGGGTCATGCGGAAGTCCTGATCGGCCACGCGCTCGTCGTCCTTGGCCTTAGTCTTCTTCTCTTCGTCCTCGGAGGGCGCATCGGCGGACAGAGCCGCGATCCAGGCGCCGTCGGGGCTCCAGGCGAAGCCGGAGACGCCGCCCTTCAACTCGGTGAGTCTCCACGGTTCGCCGCCGCGCACGTCGGCGAGGAAGATCTGCGGCTTCTCCTCGCGCTCGGAGATGAACGCGAGCTTCGTGCCGTCGGGTGAAAACTGGGGCGCGCGGTCGTTCTTGGCGTGCCGGGTGAAGCGGAACGGCTCGCCCCCGCCCGTGCTCACGAGCCAGATGTCGGTCTGATAGACGTTGTCCTTCGCATCCACCTCGCTGACCACGAACGCGACCGTGCGTCCATCCGGCGCGACCTGCGCGTCCTGGGCGGCGCGGATCGCCGGAATGTCCTTCGCTTCCATGAGGCGGTCGCCCGCAGAAGCGGGAGAGAGGGCGCTCCCCAGGAGTAGCGCGCCGGCCAGATATCTCTGCATGGGTGGATGTCTCCTCAATGAAAGCTCGCAAGGCTCGCGAATTCAAAGGAATGAGAGCGCGGTCCGAGCGTCGTGACCAAGGATACAGACGGTTCGCGGCCCCGTGCGCTACCGT
>DAORUA010000004.1:6488-17190 GCA_035432945.1 Vicinamibacteria bacterium
CCGGCTCGGCCCGCCAGCGCGCCCACGGCCGAGAGGGCCGCACCCGAGGCGACCCAGGCCCCCGCGCGCGTCCGGCTCATCGTCCCCGCCGGGACGCTCCTGCCCATCGAGATCCAGACTCCGGTTTCCACCGCCACCAGCCAGGAAGGCGATCCCGTGCTCGCGGTGTTGACAGAGGACGTGCCCCTTCAAGGCTTCAAGCTCGACAAGGGCGCCGAGGTCCGCGGCAGCGTGCTGACCGCGGTGTCCGCGAAGCGGGTGAAGGGGCGTGCCCACCTGGTCGTGGGCTTCGATGGGGTGATGGAGAAGGGAGAGCGGATTGCGATCGCCACCGAGACCATCGACAGCCTGGCCGCGTCCACCTCCGGCAAGGACAAGAAGATCATCGCCGGGGCCGCGGTGGGCGGACTCATCGTCGGCGCCATCAAGGATGGCGGCAAGGGCGCGGCCATCGGCACGGTCATCGGCGCGGCCGCGGGCACGGGGGCCGTCCTCATCATGAAGGGCGACGAGGTCGAAATGCCCCGCGGGGCCCGGCTCGCCATCACGGTCACGAAGTAGACGGGGGGCTCAGGCCGGGTACTTCGCGGCGAGTCTCTCCATGGTGCGCAGGCCGCGGAACGTGGCCTTGACCTTCAGGGTCCGTTCGAAGACCGCGTTCGAGATCTTCGATTCACTCTGCCGGCTCAGGCAGATCCAGTAGAGCTCCGATCCGTTAGTGTGGAAGTCGTCGATGCCGGTCTTGAGCTTCATCAGCGCCGCGCACGCCACCTTCGGAAGGGGTTCCTTGAGGAGGCCGACGTTGAGCGAGACCGCGGAGGCCATGGCCGAGGCCGGGAAGGGCTGGTAGCGCGCGATGGCGGCCACGTCCTCGAGGGAGCGGATGAACGTCACGACCTCGTAGCCGAGCGCTCTCTCGAGAAACTGCTCGATCCTCCGCTCCACCGCGCCGAGGTCTCGAGACGGCGTTTCGAAGACGACGTTGCCGCTCGCCATGAACGTCTCGACCTTCGCGAAGCCCAGATCCTCGAACATCGCCTTCAACGCGTCCATCTTCACGACATGGCTGCCGCCGACATTGATGGCGCGGAGGAAAGCCACGTGCCTGGCCATGCCCTCAGTCTCTCCCCGACTTCACTTCCGTCCACAGCCGGTCGTGGAGAGCCGCGGCCTCGCCCAGGTCCTCGAAAGGACGCAGCTGCTTCATCTGGGCCTCGGACGGGAACATGGCCCGGTTGTCCTGCACCTGTCGGGGGAGCAGCGCGCGGCCCGCGCGGGACGGCGTCGAGTATCCGGTGGTGAGACAGATCTCCGCCGCGATCTCGGGCTCCATCACGAAGTCGAGGAACTCCCGGGCCAGGGCCTGGTGGGGCGCGTTCCTCGGTATGGCGAGATTGTCCACGAACACCATGGCCCCTTCGCGCGGGATGGTGAACCGCACCCACGGCGCTTCCTTCATGATCTTCGCGATCTGTCCGGACCACGACTGCGCGAGGGTGACCTCGCCGGAGAGAACCGCGTCGTCGAAGCTCGCCGAGTCGTAGGCCCGCACCAGCGGCTTCTGATCGATGAGGACCTTCCGGATTCGCGCGAGCGAGTCGGGATCCCGGGTATTGGGATCGAGGCCCAGGATCAGGGCGGCGAAGGCGATCGCCTCCCGGGCGTCGTCGAGCATGAGGATGCGGCCCTTCCATCGGGGGTCGAGGAGAGCGCTCCATGAATCGACGGAGGGGACCCGACGCGAGTCGGAGGCGATGCCGGTGACGCCCCACAGGTAGGGAATGGAGAAGCGATTCTCCGGGTCCCAGTCCTGGCCGAGGAAGTCGGGCGACGTGCCTCCAAGGTGCGGCAGAGAATCATGGTCGAGTTCGCTCAGAACCCCCGCGCGGATCAGGGGGGCGAGGATGTAGGTGGGCGGACAGATCACGTCGTACCCCGGGTTGCCCGCGAGCATCTTCGACAGGAGCGCTTCCGCCGAGTCGTAGACGTCGAGGTTCACCTTCGCCCCGGTTCGTTCCTCGAACTTCCGGATCGTCTCCGGCGCGATGTAGTTCGACCACAGATAGAGATTGAGCTCCCTCGTGCCCGAATGCTTCGAGCGGGCGAGGACCACGGGGGTGGCGAGGATCGAAAGTCCCGCCGCCATCGCGACCATCGACAGGCGGGGCCTCGATTCGATGAGGGCGGTCGCGCAGAGCAGCAGCGTGGTGGCCGCGAGCAGAAGGGTGGAGGCCGCGGCGACCTCGGGGGAAAGAGAACTCTTGAGCAGCGAGTAGATGTAGACGGGAAGCGTGGTCCCGCCCGCTCCCGCCACGAAGGACGTCACCACGTAGTCGTCGATGGAAAGCGAGAAGGTGAGGAGCCCCGCGGCCACGAGGCCCGGGGCCAGAAGCGGCAGGGTGACCCGGCGGAACACCTGTCCGGGCGAGGCGCCGAGATCCGCCGCGGCCTCCTCCACATCCACCGGCAGCGCGTGCGCGCGGGCCCGGATCACGAAGAACGCGAAGGACAGCGAGAACACGACGTGGGCTGCGACCACGGTGGCCAGCCCGAGGGGGATGAGGAGTCGCGAGAAGAAGGCGAGGAGGGACGCGCCGAAGACGACCTCGGGGGTGACGAGGGGCAGGAGGAACAAGGACTCCGAGCGCGCCCGGATCCGGGCCGACCCCGCGCGCGAACCCAGGGCGGCCGCGGTCGCGAGGACCAGGACGATGAGGGTGGCGAGCCCGCCCACGACCAGCGAATTCTCCATCGCCCGCATCAGGGGGCCGTTTTCCAGGAGCTTCTGGTACCAGACGAGGCTCGGCCCATCGAAGGAGGCGGAGAGGCGCGAGCGGGAGAGCGAGAAGACGGCGAGGGCCAGGACGGGAAGGTGCAGGAACAGCAGGGTTCCCACCAGCAGGGCCTGCAGCCGCTTCATTCCTGCGCCTTCGCGAGGAAGCGGCCAAAGAGGAGGAAGGTGCTCAGGGTCAGGACGCTCAGGGTGAAGGCCATGGCCGATCCGAAGGCGGGGTCGCGGGCCGCGCCGAACTGGCTGGTGATGAGCGTCCCCACCCACGCGGTCTTCGCTCCTCCGAGGAGATCGGGCACCAGCACCGAGCCGAGCGAGGGCACGAACACGAGCACGCATCCGGCCACGATTCCCGGGGACGCGATGGGCAGGACCACGCGCGCGAGGGTCGCGCTCGGGCCGGCACCCAGATCCCGGGCGGCGTCGATCAGCGACCCGTCGATCCGCTCCAGGGCCGCGTAGATGGGGAGGATCATGTACGGCAGTTCGACGTAGAGCTGGCCGATGGCGACCGCGGTGGTGGTGTAGAGGAGGCTGGGCGACTCCCAGCCGAAGAGCGCGAGCAACTGAGAGAGCAGGCCGCCGGCCCGGAGCAAGAAGACCCAGGCGTAGAGCTTCACCAGGACCGACGTCCACAGGGGCAGGGTGAGGAGCAGCAGGAACAGTCCGCGCGAGCGCTCGGGCACGGCGCGGACGAGGGCCCAGGCCACGGGAAAGCCCACCGCCAGCGTGGCCAGGGTGGTGCCGAGAGCCATCAGGACGCTGCGCCAGAAGATGGCGGCGTAGAGAGGGTCGAAGAGCCGCAGCCAGACCGAGCCGTCGCCCGCGCGCGAGAGGAGCATCAGCTGGGGAGCGACGAAGAGAACGAGCCCGGTAACGGCCGCGGGGATCAGGAGCCGGGTTGCCTTCATTTCGAAAGGGCGATCCAGCACGAGGGCTCGATGTCGAGAAAGACCCGGTCCCCCGGCCGGACCGTCTCCCGCGGCGACACGTTGGCGATCAGCTTCGTCGCGCCCACGTCGACCTGGCAGCGCGTGGCCTCGCCCAGGTAGCGCACATCCGTGACCGTTCCCCCGATTCCCTGGCCCGAGCGGGAGAAGGAGACGTGCTCTCCGTGAAGGCCGATCGTCACCTCGCTTCCGGCCGGGGCGTTCGCGACTTCGATGATCGCGAAACCGAGGTCCACCCGCGCGCCGGTCGCGGTCTTCTCCGCCACGCGTCCCTCGAGGATGTTCTCCATGCCTACGAGCCTCGCCACGTACACGCTTGCGGGGTGTTCGAAGATCTCCTCGGGCGGGGCGTACTGGGCGATGCGCCCCTCGCGCATGACCGCGATCCTCGAGGAGCACTCGATCGCCTCCTCGAGATCGTGGGTCACGAGCACGAACGTGATGCCGAGGGAGCGCTGGAGCTGGACCAGCTCGGACCGCATGGCCGAGCGCAGCTGGGCGTCGAGGGCGGCGAGCGGCTCGTCGAGCAGCAGGATGTCGGGCTCGAGCACCAGGGCGCGGGCGAGAGCCACGCGCTGCCCCTGGCCCCCGGAAACCTCCGAGGTGGCCCGCGCATCGAACCCCTCCAGATGAACCGCGGAGAGGGCCTTCGCGACCCGGGACCGGATTTCCGCCTCCGCGCGGCCGCGCAGGCGCAGGCCGAAGGCGACGTTTTCGAAGACCGAGAGGTGCGGGAAGAGGGCGTAACTCTGGAAGACGGTGTGCACGGGCCGCAGGTGGGCCTTGACCGCGGTCACGTCGGCGCCCGAAATGGAGATGCGCCCGGAATCGACCTCGTCGAGGCCGGCCACGAGCCTCAGAAGCGTGGTCTTGCCGCAACCGGACGGACCGAGCAGGGTCACGAACTCGCCGGGCCGCACCGCGAGGCTCACCCGGTCCAGCACCGCGGTTTGCCCGCGCTTCTTCGATACCGACTCGACCGCGAGCGAGCCTCGGACTTTTTCGGGAAGAGTAGGTTCGCTCACGATTCGCGATAGATTATTTCTGATTGGCCTCGCTTGACTTGGGCGGCCCGCATAAAAGACAGTAGGCGTCAGGTCGCGCGCTCGTAAAGCCCGGACCGAAAGAGCCGCACAAAGGAGAACTCAGATGGGTGAAGCACTTGGAATGATCGAGACCCGCGGTTTCGTGGCCCTCGTCGAGGCCTCGGACGCGATGGTCAAGGCCGCGAAGGTCGTGATCGTGGGCTGGGAGAAGATCGGCTCGGGCTACGTGACCGTGATGTGCCGCGGCGACGTCGCGGCGGTGAAGGCGGCCACCGACGCGGGTGCGGCGGCGGCCCGCCGGGTCGGCGAACTCGTGTCCGTCCACGTCATTCCGCGCCCGCACGACAACCTGCAGGACGTGTTCGCGATCGGCAAAGCCGGCAAGTGAACCCGCCCGCGCGAGGCCTCTAAGGCCTCGCGCAAGTGAGTTCAGCGGAGAAGCCGGGAAGAGTTCATAGATGCAGGTCGGTCGAGTTGTCGGCACTCTCGTCGCCACCCGCAAGGACGAGCGCCTGGTGGGGACGAAGCTCCTCGTGGTCCGGGTCATGGACCCCGCCTTCAAGGAAGAGCAGGGCTACGTGGTCGCGGTCGACACCGTGAACGCGGGCATCGGCGACCGGGTCATGCTGGTGGCCGGTTCGTCGGCCCGCCTTGCCCAGGGCATGAAGGACGCGCCCGTCGACGCCGCCATCGTCGGTGTCGTGGATCAGGTCGAACTGACGAAGCTCGCGCCGAAGGCCTGATCCCATGCAGCTCGGCATCGTCTGCGGGACGCTGGTGGCGAGCCGGAAGGACGAGCGCCTCGAGGGCATCAATCTCCTGGTCATCCAGCCGATCACGCCCGACGGCGCCGCGACGGGCAAGACGCTCATCGCGACCGACTCGGTGGGCGCCGGTCCGGGCGAGAGGGTGTTCTGGGTGAAGTCGCGGGAAGCGATGCACCCCTTCGAGCCGGCCGAGGTTCCCACCGACGCCACCATCGTGGCCATCGTCGATCTCGTGAACGTGGAGGCCTGAGCGCATGTTGATCGGGAGGGTGATCGGCAACGTGGTGGCCACGAAGAAGAATCTCAAGCTCGATGGCGAGAAGCTCCTGCTCGTGCAGCCGCTCGACCTGTCGGGCGCCGTGAAGGGAACGCCGCTCATCGCCATCGATCGGATGGGAGCCGGGCCGAAGGAACGGGTCCTGTACACCCAGGACGGCCGCACCGCGCAGCAGATCCTGGGACGGGGAGTCGCCGGGGTCGACGCGGCTATCCTTGGAGTGATCGACGAGATCGACACCCAAAATGGATGACGCCAAGATCGACCTGATCGCCCGGGAGGTTCTGCAAAGCCTCAAGAAGGCGCACGCCCAGCAAGCGCACCCTGCGCCCCCGAAGCCCGAAACCGCGGCGGAAGGCGCTCTGCATCCGTCCCACCGTCTCCTCTCCGTGACCGGAGGGGTCGTGGGATCGCCCTGCGTCATCGAGCCCGGCAAGATCTGCTTCAACTCGCTGAAGTGCCGCACCTTCGGACACTGAGGGAGTCGGGGGCGTCCCCCGGGGGAGCTTGATCTAGAAGCAGACTCCCGAACCGCTGTCGATCACGATGCCGCCGATGTTGACGAAGGACCAGTCGTAGGCCGCTTCCTTCATGGTGATGCGCAGCAGTCCGAAGTTCTGGTTGTCGCGCACGGCCGAATTCGGGAGGACTCGCGGGAAGGTGTAAAGGTCGCGGCCGCCCGTGCCCACGGTGAACAGGCGGAGGCCCTTCGCGGGGTCGGGGACCTGTTCCGGGGTGAGGGGATGGAACCGCTCGTAGAGATGATCGTGCCCGGCGAGCACCAGGTCGACATTGTTCTCGTAGAGAAGCCGCATCAAGGGCAGCAGGGCCGGAGTGCTGCCGTTTTGTCCCGAGCTCAGGAACGGGTGGTGCATGTAGGCCACCGTGCACTTCTGTTTCGTCTGCAGCAGCTCGCTCTGCAGCCAGCGATACTGGGCGGAACCGGCGTTGCAGCCGCCGACACTCCCGCAGTTGCTGTTGAGCGCCACGAAGCGCCAGTCTCCGATGGAATAGGAATACCAGCCTTCGTTCCGGGCGCCCACCGCGACTCCGACACTCGCGAAGTAGTCGAAGTAGCCCGCGGCTCCTCGCGTCTCGTATTCGTGATTCCCGGTGACCGGATGCGAGACCTCGTTCACCCGGCCCCAGGTGGCGTGGTAGTTCTTCTTGAACTCGGCGAGGGTTCCGGACTCGTACTGGAGATCGCCCAGGGGCAGGACCACCACCGCGGGGTGAAGCGCCCGCTCGCTCAGGATGAGGTCCGAGGTCTCCTTGGACTTGCAGGGAAGCTGGGGCGTCGCGCTGTCGCACGAGATGTCGCCCGCCGCGACGATCACCGGGAAATTCGGGGTGGGAGCCGGAGTCGGCACCGGCGTGGGGCCGTCGGTCGTGCCTCCGCCGCAGGCCTGGAGCGCGGCCAGGCCGGCGATAAGAAGAAAGAAACTGGAAAAAGTGCGGAGCTTCATCTACGAGGAGGGCGAAGGATAGCGGTTACCCGGGTCGGAACCGGCGTCTCAGAACCGAAAACGCACGCCGAAGGTCGGAAGGAAGGGCAAGGCCGCGGTGGGGGTTTCCTCGATCCTCGGCCGGTCGCTCGCGGCGTCCGGACGCAGGGTCGCTTCGTACCGGCCGACGTTCTCCCGGTTCGTGACGTTGATGAACTCGAGATAGAAGAGCCAGCGCGACTTGAGGCCGTGCGGCCTCCAGTTGACCCGCATGTCCAGTCTCACGAATCTTGGATACTGCCCCCGCAGGAGGTTGTCGACCGAACCATAGTCCGCGGTGTACACGGGAAGTCCCTGGAGGTCGCGCTCAGGGACGAGCTCGGTCGTGCTGCCATCCTTGTCCGCGTCGAGAGTGTCCTCGGTGGGGACGACCCTGACTCCCAGGGGCGCGGTGCGGGCGAAGCCCGACGAAGCGCGGAAGGTGAGGCCGATCTGGATCTTCTCCGAGGCGTTCAACTGGCTGACGATCGACAGCGAATGCCGCCGGTCGTACTCGAAGGGAAGAGTCCGGTCGTAGGCCTCTTTCGTCGCTTTCCCGTAGCCGTAGGAGGCCCAGCCGGAGAGGAACTGGTCGCCGCTCTTCTGGGGGCGGTTGGCCACGAGTTCGAAACCCCAGGACCGGCCGGAAGCGCCATTGGTCGGGGTGGTGGTGATGAACTTCTCGGTGGGAATGCTCGACTGGAGCGACGCGGGAAAGTCGTAGCGGGCGAGCCGGGCCGCAAGTTCGGCGTCGGTTTCGAGGGCGCCCACGATGAGGTCCGAGAAGTTCTTGTAGTAACCCTCGGCCTTGAGACTCACGGAAGCGAAGTCCTTCTCGAAGGTCAGGGTCGCATGCCGCGAGCGCTCATTCCGGAGCCCCAGGGTCGAGAGGTCGAGGAAATAGTCCGACTGCAGCAGCTTCTCGATTCCCGGGCTCTGGGAGTGGGAGCCGTAGGCGGCGCGCCATCTCCAGGTGTCGCTGCCCCGCAACAGAAGGGACAGCCGCGGTTCGACCTCGACGTTCCCGGTGATGGACGATCGCGAGAGGCGGAGGCCGGCCTCGGCGGACAGACGCTTCCCCATGGTCATCCGGTTCTGGACCCAGACGCCCCACCGGTTGGAGGGCACCTGCTCGTCATAGGCATCGGGGAGAGCCGCCCCGCCGCGGTTCGAGGAGGGGTTGGCCTCGGAGAGATTGCGCTCGCCCTGGATGTTGTAGGTGGCGCCGGTGCGGAGCCGGTGCGCCTCGAAGCCGGCCTCGAGCAGGTTCGTGGGCGAGAGGGCGAAGCTCCAGTCGTTGCGCAGGGAGAGGTCGCGGGTGGCGATGGTCTGGTCGAAGGCGACGTTGATCTGCGTGGTGTTGACCCGCGCGTTCGATCGTCTCGAACCGTCCTCGAACTGGGCGTCGACGGCCAGGGTCTGGGCGAACTCGTAGTACGCGAGGGCCAGGGTCGATGAAACCCGCGTGCCGAAGAAGCTCCGCGCCCGCAGACCGTACACGTCGTTCGTCGCGGCGGTGGTGAAAGCACCGCTGTCCGTGCCGTCCCCGGTGAAGGTCGCGTCCCCGGACTCCCGCGACCTCATCCCGAACAGGGTCAGTCTCGTGGTCGGCGAGGCCTCGTAGTTCCCGCGGACCTGGATGTCGTTGAAGCCGGGGAGGTCTTCACCCACGATGCGATCCGCGACCAGGTCGTAGTAGGTCCTTCGAGCGCTCACGATCCACGAGCCCTTGTCCCGGTTCTTCCACGGGCCTTCGAAGAGCACGTTGCCGTCCGTGATCGAGAGCGTGGTCGAACCCTGGAGGCCGCGGTCCTTCGCCCCGTCGCGGTTCTCGACGAGGAGGATCGAGGACAGGCGATCGCCATACCGGGCCGGGAAGGCTCCCGCCGAAAGCTCGAACTTCTCGACCGTCTCGGGATTGAACGCGCTGGTGAGCCCGAACAGCCGGTACGGGTTGTGGATCTCGACGCCGTCCATGAGCGTGAGGTTCTGATCGGGCGTGCCTCCGCGCACCGCGAGCCGCGAACCGAACTCATCGGTGGCGGCGACCCCGGGGAGGGTCTGGAGCGCCCGGAAGATGTTGTCGACCGCACCCGCCACCTGGAGCACCTGCTGGGGCCGGATCGGAATGGAAACGGGCGCGGGGTCGTCCTTCTGAACCCCGAAGACCTCCACCCGCTCCTCGCGCTTCAGGGGCGGATCGAGGAGCAGGATCACGGTCGAGAGCGATTCGACCTCCGACACCGTGCGCACCACCGCCTTCTGGCCCGGAGCCTTGAGGGTGAAGCGGTAGGGCGGCGGCCCTCTTCGAATCGTGAACTGTCCGAGCGCGTCGGTGATCGCCACGGATTCGTCCAGGCGAACCTCGACCAAGGGGAGGGGTTCTCCGGAGACGCTGTCGCGAACCTCGCCCCGGATGTCCTCGGCTTCAGGCCCGGAGAAGGCGCGCGCCGATTCCGTCGCGAAGAGCAGAATTCCGGTCAAGAGGGCGGCCGCGATGGCCCGCCTGAGCAGTTCTTTCATCGTCGCCTATTCTACTCAAATACTGTGCAAAAAGTGAAAACCACGGGTTGGGTGAGGGGCTCGCTCGGATCACACCCGAGGCTGGTGCTTCTTGAGAGCCTTGCTCCCCATCTTGTCGGCCGCCTTCTTCTCGATCCGGAGCTTTACGTCGCGGAGCTGGCCGATGGCGGTGGCCTCCCCGCGCAGCTTGGAGAAATGGGCGTACCGCTCCGCGTTGAGCTCGCCGCTTTCCGCGGCGGCCCGCACCGCGCACAGCGGCTCGGTCTGATGGGTGCAGTCGCGGAACCGGCACTTCTCCGCGAGAGCCTCGATGTCCGCGAAGGCGCCCGAGATGTCCTCGGCGCTGGACCAGAGCTGGAGTTCGCGCATTCCCGGGGTGTCGATGGCGAGGGCGCCGCCCTGGAGGCGGAACATCTGCCGCTCGGTGGTGGTGTGCCGGCCCTTGGAGTCCGCCTCGCGCACCTCGCGCGTGGCCTGGCGTTCCTCGCCGAGGAGCGCGTTGATCAGGGTCGACTTCCCGGCGCCGGAGGAGCCGAGAAAGGCGATGGTGTCGCCCGCGCCGAGGTACGCGGGCAGGACCTCGAGGCCGATCCGCGGCTTGGCCGCGATCAGGTGAACCGGGGTGTCGCCCGCCATCACCGCGACCTCGCTCACGGGCTTGCCGGTATCGGCGCACTTGTCCGCCTTGTTGAGCAGGACCACGGCGCGAGCCCCGCTCTCGCGGGCCAGGATCAGGTACCGCTCGACCCGCCTCGGGGAATAGTCGGAGTCGAGGCCGCACACGATGAACACGGTGTCGATGTTGCTGGCCACGATCTGCTCTTCGGTGAGGTGCCCCGCGGCCTTCCGCTTGAAGGCGGTGGC